>JAKUPQ010000004.1 GCA_022450665.1 Alphaproteobacteria bacterium
CAAAACTTGTGGTTGGGTTCGATTCTTTTTTTAACTCACTCAACTCAAAAGCGCGCATAGCATAGGCCACACCTGCGTAGCCATTGCCACTACCAAATGCATCGTTAGAACGCTCAGCATAAGATAGGTCAGGTATGTTTCTGGCTGCATTGTCGGTATTTTGTGTAGGGTTTTCCTGCTTATCCTTTGGTGATAAGCCGCTGGCAGACTCCGTAGTGTCTCCGCGTTGTTTCATGACATCCTCAACATTACTGCGCATTAGCGTTATGCCAGACTTTGCGTCTAGCGTGGTGTTTTCACCATGATGTGCGCATTTACCTCCACTTTAATTAAATTATATCACGTATTTAAAATGTATTTTATGAAACAAATGTTACAGTTTTGTTACAGTGCATTTAACCTACTGTAAAAAAAATGAAAGTAAACCATTTTTTATTTGTAATTTAAATGCAGACGAAAAGTTTAATATATATAAGTCAAAGTTAGCGTAGCAGGGGTAAATTTAATTCACTTCAAAAAATGCTTTCTGAAGCTCCAGTATTCTTTGAGACAACTGACTCTCTTCTTCCGTTAACTGCGCTAAATGCTCATGTAACGCACCATAATGCGCAACTTGTTCTTCTGTCTCAAAGAGGGGTTGATAATCTTTAACCCCCATCGCATATGTGTTTATGTAAGAAATAATTCCAAGCAAGCTTTTCACAATGGCGCGCTGATTATCGAAGAACCTTTTCATGGTCATACGCGTATCATGCGATGTACGCATAAATGATTCTTCTATAACTTTTTCATCCGCTGGGTTATCTACAAGCGCTTTCGTTTTGTTTAGCGAGATATCTACAATAGAGTTAAAATTTTTCTCATAGGTATCGACATCTTCTTTCATCTGACGCAGCTTTTGATTTATTACGCTTACTTTCTCATCACTTACGGCGTCATTCACATTAATATGCGGCACAACAGCATTAACACGGGTGGCGTACCACTCACCATGTTCGTAAAGAGCAGTGGCTGTTTCAATGCCAATTTTAGAGACTTCCTCAAACTTTTTATTATTATAGCTAACATCAGTAGCTTTAGTTTCTGTTCCTTCGTCTAAGGCTTCCACATGCGCTGATAATTGCTGTTTATATGTGTTCATGTCGTCGCCTAAGCGCTTGTCATTTAACATGAGACTGACTAGCACTACTGCTGCACCCAACACTGCGGCTGCGATAAAAGAAGGTAAATGCTTTTTAAGGCATAAAGATTTTTTTTCTTTGTTCATGATACCCAGCATTATTGATCAAAAAAAGGTTTTGCAGCATACAATTAACTGCATTTTGCTAGCGAGTCAAAGTAATGTGGTGGATGAAATGGAGATCTGGGATGGTCTATTCGCCCGAAAGTGGCGGAAAATGGTGTGCCCTGCAGGGTTCGAACCTGCGACCCTCTGATTAAAAGTCAGATGCTCTACCAGCTGAGCTAAGGGCACATGCGCCGTATGAATTGGCGTAGGAGTTACGAAAATAGGAATTATCACGTTTTTGTCAACTTTATTGTGGTTTTTTTTCACTTCTCTTTCGTTGACGCATGTAGCCGAAGGGCGTATCACTTAGGCAGCGCCTTATATTTAAAGAGATTTCTATGCTTGCTATTGTTTATGCCCTCGCCCCGTTATTTGTCATTTTGTTGAGCGGAATGGGACTGCGCAAAACCGAATTTGTAGCTGAGGGGTTTTGGCGTAACCTCGAAAAACTTACTTTTTGGGCATTATTGCCCGCGCTTTTTTTAAAAACCATGGCCGATGCTGATTTTAGCGGCATGAATTTATTTGCTCCGGTGGCCGCTGCTACTACGTTACTTATGCTTAGTATGGTGATATTAGTGATAATTCGCCGCTTCACCCCGCAAATAGACGGCCCCGCTTATAGTTCGGTGATTCAGGGTGCTACACGCTTCAATAACTATGTGGGGTTGCCGGTTACATTGTCATTGTTTGGCGAGTCAGGCATTGTGGTTTATGCCATCATTATTTCTGCACTGATTCCCTTAACAAATATTACGTCGGTGTGGGCGCTTAGCCATTATGCAAGCCACGAAAAACTGCGATGGGCGAAGCTTGCGCGCCAAATCCTCACCAATCCGCTTATCATTTCCACATTGCTGGGTATCGCGCTTAGCGTCACAGGCATTGGCCTGCCACCGATAATACGCGAGGTAGTAGTAGCTTTTGCCAATGCATCATTGCTAATGGGGCTGCTCGCTATTGGTGCCAGCATAGACCCCAGCACCGTTAAAACCGATGGCTTTCGTGTGATGTATAGCTGTTTTTTAAAGCTTGTTGCTTATCCAGCCTTGGCGATTGCTTGTGGCATGGTGTTTGGCTTAGATGGACTTGGAATGAGCGTGTTGATCTTATTCGCAGCCCTGCCCACCGCCACCAGCAGCTATATTCTGGCCGCACAAATGGGCGGCAACGCAAAGCTGATGGCGAATATTGTTGCAACAGAAACGCTACTGGCGTTTTTGACAATGCCCGCTTGGTTATGGGTGGCGATGAGAGGATTTTGAGTTAAACAACTGCCTTCAGCTGTCATAAAAGTTTCATTTGTTTACGGACAATCTGCCAACTATAATTAGCCGATACAAATCCTTGGAGAAAATCATGGTTCAGAAGCTTATAACTCGTGCACAAGCAGCTGCTGATGCTGGAAACTTGAAAGATGCCGCCGATATATCTAAAGCTATTATTAGCGGCGACATGTTTAATGCGGGAATGGAGGCCCATGAATTGGCAGGAAAGGGGGGGCTGTGTGGTTAATGAAGAGCGTGATAACCCCACAGTTAACTCTGTCTTTCTTGACGATGTTAGCGCCATGAGAACATTTATTAGCTCTCATCCGGAAGTACTCGACCAGCCTGTAGAAGACTCTGGAACAACTATTCCACTTAGAGAGTACTCAGAAAAACATGGGCGTAAAGTTATGGTCGAAGGTATCAAAGATGCAGCAGAAAACCAATCGCGCCCTGCTGGTATCCAAGCTGCTTTAGATAGCAAGACACAAAAAAGCGGCGAGCAATCATTAGGTTAATATTGTGTTATTCAATGGCCTATGAAAAGTGTTCTAACTTATAAATTATTTCAGAGCAATTCAAGAAATACACTCAAGCTATTAACCCCTTGGCGATTTTCGTGCAACCTCTGCCTCCCACTCCTCATCCCACAATTCTTGCAGGGTGCCTTCCTCAATCGCGGTACGGATTCTGCGCATTAGGGTTTGGTAGTAGTGTAGATTATGTTGCGTCATGAGCATGGCGCCTAAAATCTCGTCGCAGCGTATGAGGTGGTGAATATAGGCGCGGCTAAACTGTGTGCAGGCATTACACTCACAAGCAGGATCCAGCGGCGTGGGGTCGCTGGCATGTTTGGCGTTGCGCATGTTTATCTCGCCCTGGCTGGTATATGCGCGAGCATTGCGCGCCACTCGCGTGGGCAACACGCAATCAAACATATCTACTCCACGCATAACCGCGCCAATGATATCCAGCGGCTTGCCCACGCCCATTAAATAGCGGGGTTTGTCATCGGGTAGCATGTCGGGGGTATAATCCAAAACCTCAAACATTTTCTCCTGCCCCTCGCCCACAGCAAGGCCGCCAATGGCATAACCATCAAATCCAATTTCTTTAAGGGCATTGGCAGAAAATTCTCTGTGCTTAGGAAACACCCCACCCTGATTTATGCCAAATAATCCATAGCCGGTGCGCTGCGTGAAGGCGGCTTTACTGCGGCCTGCCCAGCGCATTGACATTTCCATAGACTTCTTAAGCTGCGGCTCCTCGCAAGGATAGGGTGGACACTCATCGAACACCATCGTAATAGTGCTACCTAACAAATGCTGAATTTCAATGCTGCGCTCTGGCGACACAAAATGCTTACTGCCATCGAGATGGCTACTGAATGTCACGCCTTCTTCCGTGATTTTGCGCAAACCTGCAAGGCTCATCACCTGAAAGCCACCACTATCGGTGAGGATCGGCTTATGCCAGTTCATGAATTGATGCAATCCGCCTAGTTCGGCAATGCGCTCGGCAGTGGGACGTAGCATGAGATGATAGGTGTTACCCAACAAAATTTCTGCCCCTGTGGCAGCCACTTCTTCTGGGCGCATGGCTTTAACTGTCGCAGCTGTGCCCACAGGCATAAACACCGGCGTGTGGATGACGCCATGCGCTGTGTGCAGCTTTCCCAGACGGGCTTTGCCATCGTTTTTGATTTTTTCAAAGTGAAAAGGCTTGGGAGTTTGGAACATCATAAATCCTTACGAAACAGCAGGCAACCATCGCCATAGGAATAAAAGCGATAGTGGTTTTCAATAGCGTGTTGATAGGCAGCGCGCATCTCCTTTAATCCGGCAAAGGCCGAGACAAGCATAAACAGCGTAGAGCGCGGCAGGTGAAAATTGGTCATTAGCACATCCACCGCCCGAAAGCGATAGCCCGGGGTAATGAATATGCTGGTCTCACCTACGAAAGGCTGCACCATTCCCTTGTCATCCGTCACACTTTCCAAGACACGCATAGCGGTTGTACCTACGGCAATAATGCGCCCACCACCTGCTTTAGCAGTGTTAATTGCTGCGGCCTGTTCTGCACTAATCACAATCTCTTCGCTATGCATCTGATGGGCTGTAGTATCGTCCACCTTTACGGGCAAAAACGTACCTGCGCCAACATGCAACGTTACCTCTACCCGTTTGACACCCATCGCATCAATGTCGGCAAGCAACTCAGGAGTATAATGCAGTCCGGCGGTGGGGGCTGCTACGGCACCGGCTTCTTTGGCAAACACGGTTTGATAGCGTTCTTCATCGGTGCTATCTGCATCGCGGCGCATATAAGGCGGCAGAGGCATAGCGCCATAACGGTGGAGTTTTTTTAGCAGCTCCGCACCGCCGCAATCAAACTCCAGCACCACTTCTCCGGTTTCGAGTTTATCGGCACCTGTGGCGTAAAAATCTTCGGCAATCGTAAAAACATCTCCTAGACGCAATTTTTTTCCGGGCTTTGCAAATGCCTGCCAGCACTCTTTTTCCCCATCTTGCCTATGGGCTTGTGTTTGTGCGACATCCACTTTATTTAGCCGCTTATGCAGTGTTACCTCAACTTTTGCTTCGCCGCGCTTGCCCATCAGCCGCGCTGGAATCACGCGAGTGTTGTTAAACACCATCACATCGCCCTTGCGCAAAAATTGTGGCAAAGATGTAATGCTGGAGTCGGATATGTTTGCGCCATCTACCACAAGCAAACGCGCCGCATCACGGGGGGTGACGGGGCGCGTTGCTATGCGTTCTGGCGGCAATTCAAAGTCGAATAGATCGACCTTCATCGGCCTACCTTTCTTATTCTGCGTCTGCAGCAATCTGCATTTTAATAATTTTATCCGGGCTGCTTACCGCGCCGTTATTGTATGGGCTGCCTTTTTTGATGCCATCTACCAAATCCATACCTTCAACCACTTTACCCCAAGCAGTGTATTGGCCATCGAGGTGTGAAGAGTCTGCAAGCATAATAAACCACTGGCTGTTAGCGCTGTGTGGATCTGCGGTGCGAGCCATGGAAGTTACGCCGCGCACATGTACAACATCGTTAAATTCAGATTTCAGGTCGGGCTTATCCGAACCACCAGTGCCTGTTCCGGTTGGATCGCCGGTTTGTGCCATAAATCCTTCAATTACACGGTGAAACACCACACCATCATAAAAACCTTCACGGGTTAATTCTTTGATACGCGCCACATGCTGCGGAGCTTTTTCAGGATACATTTCAATAACAACGCGGCCATCTTTTAAGTCGAGATACAGCGTATTTTCAGGATCGGCGGCGTTGGCAGAAACAGTCATCATTAGTCCTATTATAATTGTGGAAAGTAATTTTAGCATGGATGCCTCCAATAGCGGTTTTGTTATACTTGCGTTTGCAAGTAGTTTTCAACACCCAATACTTTAATGAGGTCGAGCTGCTTGCGCAACCAATCATAGTGCAGCTCTTCGCTTGCCAGAATGTCTTGCAACATGTTTGAGCTGGTAATATCTTTCTCGGCTTCGCAAATTTCAATGGCCTGCAACAGGTCTTTATGGGCTTTTTCTTCTAATTTCAAGTCACTTGCCAGCATCTCCTGAGGCAACTCACCAATATGTAATTTACCCAGATCCTGCAAGTTTGGAATGCCACCAATTAACAAAATGCGTTCGCAAATCTGATCGGCATGCTTCATTTCATCAATGGATTCTTCATATTCTGTAGCTGCAAGCTTAGCAAAGCCTAAGTGCTTCAGCATTTTTGCATGCAAGAAATATTGATTAATGGCGGTAAGCTCATTTTTTAAAATGACATTGAGAGTTTTTATTACTGCTTTTGAATGGGCTTGGCTGGTCATGACTACGCTCTGTTAGAGTTATCTATGACGCAAGGTTATAATTCATGCGCAAACGCCATGCAAGTATTTGTAGATGTTATTATATTGCTAGAGCTGCAAAAAAAGAGGCCGCGCTCTTTACTGCGAGGCTTCCATCATGGTGATTACCGCTGGATTGGGCAAGGATTCACGCACATAAGGCACACATTTGCCGCATTGGGGTTTGCAACCATGATGTTTGTACACATCGCTTACGCATTGGGCACCATTTTCGATGGCGGCTGCCATATCTTTTTCTCTCAGGCAATTGCATAAGCATACAAACATGCGGGTTCCTTATTTTGCGCTTTCGTAATTGCGAATGAATTGCATTCACTTAATCACCTTACTGCAACTCATTCGCAGGCGCAAGAAAAAACTTATATCGCTACATTGGCAACCGAACCTCCTACCTGCCGCACATCACACACTTTTCCCGTAGGAGGATTCACCTCATTTTCGGTTTCGACTTGTAATGCCCGCGTATTATTTTTGGCATATTCTCTTGCCTCTTTTACCACACGGTTAGCGATTTTAGCGCCAATCGGGCTGGCACCAAACTCTGGATGCCACTGCACCCCCAACACAAATTGGTCTTTATATTTTCCATGTTTATCTGGCTCAATTGCTTCAATAATCCCGTCTTCCGAGACAGCAGATTCCACAAATCCTGCACGAATTTGGTCAACTGCCTGATGATGAAAACTGTTCTCTTTTAGCAAATGCGGGTTTGGTTGATTTCCTGACGGAACAAACAAACTGTCATTGCCTGCCCCTGCAATGTCAGCAAGAACACTTTCAGGCTTAATATGCACAGCATGTACCGCAACAAAAGGCGGTCTACCCGTGGGGCTATTATTATATTCCATTTTCGTTTGATCGTGCTCTAGCGTAATATCCGGCACATGCTGATGTAGTGTGCCGCCATCTGCGGCGTGATTCAACGTATTGAGGCGCTGCATACCGGCGCAAACGCCCATAAGCGGCATTTTATTTGCAAGGGCATGTTCAATCATGCCCGTTTCAAATTCTGTACGCGCCTTGTCATTTTCAATATTGGTTTTATCATGTTTTTTCTGCCCATAGGTGGCAGGATCAATGTCGAGTGGATTCCCCAGAATATAGACAGCGTCCACACTTTCCATGCATTCTTGCAAATAGCCATCATGTTTTTGTGCCGTATCATAATCATGACCATCAAAAACACGGACTTCTGCGCCGGCAGACACTAACTGAGTATATAATGCTGCAAGAGAATCGTTTTCGTAACGTTTAGCGCTTATTCCAATAACCGGAATGTTTTCTCGCTTATCCATCACTACCCCTCCCTAGCAAACCTATATTTACAAATATTATAGGTGCATTTCATTACAAAATGATGACACAAGGAAGATTTTAGGGATGTTTTGCAAAATATTCGTTAAGTTTTGGCACTACATTTTTAGGCACAAACTCTGAAATGTCTCCGCCAAGTCGGCAGATTTGTTTAATAAATCGCGAAGAAATAAAATGTGTGCTTTCACTGGCCGTTAAAAAAACGGTTTCCATTTCGGGGTTAAGCTTTGCATTAATAGCTGCCATTTGGAATTCATATTCAAAATCTGAAACTGCACGTAACCCACGTAGCAATATGGTGGCATTATTGTCTTTGGCAAAGTTCACTAGCAGCCCAGAGAAAGTTTTAACAACAATGCGTTGTTGTTCATTCTCTGGCAGTTCTTTTATAGCATCTCCAATCATCTCAGCACGCATTTGCGGACTGAAGAAGGGTGATTTCCCCGTATCCAGCGCCACACCCAAAACCAATTGATCTACCACGCGCAAACTGCGTTGAATAATGCCCAGATGTCCATGGGTAATAGGGTCGAATGTACCGGGGTAGATTCCGATGCGCTGCGTCATAACAAGGATTTCCTGATAGGGATTTACTGATATTACAAGCCATAAATAACTGAAAGCCACTGCAATTAACAGGTTTTTTATTAAATGCGCTTGCGTTACCCACGTCCAATGCTATTGCGAATATTACGACCAACCCGCGATGCTTCTCCCACCAGCTCAAGTCCTTCGCCTTTAATTCTATCCCACTTATTGGGAAGGAACAATTCGTTGGTAGGGTTGATAGTGCGTGTACCGTTAATCAACCCCTTAACCATTTCCGGCAAGCGATGGGTGTTTTCCTCTTCGGGCGCGGTTACTGAATAGGTATTTAAACCAATGGTTTTATTGCTTTCCCATTCAGAGGCAATAATATTCGCGGTTCCCTCGCCGCCTGAGCGGATAGACAGCGTGTTGCGGGTTAGTTGTTGTGGCTCAAGCCCTGTATCTTTGATAATTGCTTCGGCGGCAAGGCTTTCGCCAAATCCTTCAACAATGGTGAGTTGGGGATTTTTACCAAAAATATGTTGGTTAGCAAATGAATCTTGAATTTTTGCTTTCAGCAATATCCCGCCCGCAGTGCCGAGAGAATGCGAAAATATAGCGGTATTATTTACTTCCAGCCCCTGCTGCTTAATTTGATCTGTCACCTCGCCCAAAAAATTATCCGCAAATTCATTGGGTACAAGGCGTTCGGTGTTGCCTGTTATTGCCGCCCATGCGCGATCGTTATTTTCATCGGCGGTCAAGCCTACGGTTCCCATAAATAACGTGCCGCTATTTTCTTCATAATATGCCACCGCTTTGTTACCAGAAGCTGCATCGTCTAGATTAGCAATGGCTTTGAAGTGCAAAAAATCTTCGGGCTGGGTTTCTTTATATGGCCGGCCATTCGTAGCAATTAAAAGGGGGTTCTTGATAGCGATATCAATTAGGGGGCCACGATAATCGCAGCTGGCGGAATAACTACCTGAATCCTCATTGATTTTTGAATTTATTTCAATACCCACATCCTGAGTGATCATGTGGTCGATTCTGCCGGTTGTGCCGCCTTTGCTTAAAATAGACTGCAAAATAACCGAAGTTTTTCCGGCTGGCTCATTAAATATTGAGGCTATAGCGTGCTGATTTATTTCTGCTGGAGAAGTGGCATCATCGGACAGCACTACATTATAGGCGCTGCAATTATCCATGGGTGGCAGGTCGTAGTTTTTCGTTGCCGAATCCAGATAAGGAGCCGCCGCTGCGCCACCTTCTACCGCTGCAGCAGCAGCGGCAGCAGTAGCTGCAGCGCGCAAGAACTTTTGCCGTGCGGTTAAGTTATGTGTGGGCTTTTGATGCAAACTCGCCTCGATAATATAATAATAGCGTATGTATTATAGCCGCTTCACAGCTGCATAAACAGTTACGTTATTATTACAAAGCAATGCGTAGTTACTTTTCATCATCCGAAGGCATGTCAGAATCAGCATCCGGCTGCGGTGCATCCGACTCATCTGCCATAAGCTCGCCCACCACTTCGCCTACCGCTTCCACAATGGTTGCAATCGTGCCTTCCGGCGCATTTTCTTCTTCGTCATCCAGCATATCGCCTTCAAGCATGCTGCCAGCAATGTGGCTAACAGACATTACATGCTCATCTTTGCTAATTTTGAAAATGGTCACCCCTTGGGTGTTACGCCCAGCAATACGAATATCATGGACAGGGGTGCGGATAAGCTTAGCTTTATCGGTCATCAGCATAATCTGATCTTCTTGCTCCACAGGGAAGCTTTGAATCACACCGCCATTGCGTTTGCTGGTAACAATATTCACCACACCAGAACCACCGCGATTAGTAATACGGTATTCGTATGCCGAACTCCGTTTGCCATAGCCGTTTTCGGTGATAGTGAGGATGAATTGCTCATTTGCTTCTAGTTCATCAAGCCGCTCTTGCGACAATGCTATCGTATCGGTTGCTACATCATCGGGCACATCGCCTTCTTCACCAAAGGCGCGACGTTTTGCAGCCGCATATTTTAAATACGCATCCCGTTCTTCCATCGAGATTTCATTGCCATCCAGAATGCTCATAGACACAATTTCATCGCCTTCGGTCAGTCGCATACCACGTACGCCATCAGAAGTTCGGCTCTTAAATACACGTACCCCTGTAGCAGGAAAACGAATACACTTGCCCGATTTTGCCGCAAGCAATACATGTTGATGATCGTGGCATGGGAACACGTCAATTAATTTATCGTCTTCATCCAAACGCATAGCAATTTTGCCATTGCTCATAACATTGTGGAAATCCGACAAATCATTGCGACGCACATTTCCTTTTTGCGTGGCAAACATAATATGCATGTCGTCCCAAAGCGCTTCATCTTCAGGTAGCGGCATGAAATTATGTATAGTTTCACCATCTTCGAGAGGGAAAATATTTACCAATGCTTTTCCACGGGCTTGTGGCGTACCCAGCGGCAGTTTATAGACTTTAAGTTTATATACTTTTCCTGCGGTAGAGAAAAACAACATAGGCGTGTGGGTGTTGGCCACAATCACTTCGCTGGTTTCATCTTCATCGCGCATACTCATACCACTGCGGCCTTTGCCACCTCGGCGTTGGGCGCGATAGGTAGAAAGCGGCACACGTTTGATGTATCCGCCCACGGTAATCATCACCACCATATCTTCTTGCTGAATCAAGTCTTCCATATCGCGCTCGAATTCACTTTCAATGATTTCGGTGCGGCGTGGCACAGCAAATTTTTCGCGCATTTCCAGCAATTCGCTTTTCAGCAATGCCGTCAACACTTCACGCGATCCTAGAATTTCTAAATAGCGCTTAATATCAACTGAAAGCCCTTTTAACTCTTCATCAATTTTTTCGCGCTCTAAACCTGTTAAGCGTTGCAAGCGCAGCTCCAGAATTGCCCGTGCTTGTGCTTCGGTAAAGCGGATTTTGCCTTCGGTAATTTCGTTGCCCGAATCGTCTACCAAATCAAGTAATGCCTGCACATCGCCAGCTTTCCAGCTGCGGTGCATTAACTCTTCACGGGCTTCCACCGGATCTTTCGCAGCACGAATAACTTTGATGACTTCATCAATATTCGCTACGGCAATGGCCAGACCAATCAACACATGTGCGCGGTCGCGGGACTTATTGAGTAAATACAGTGTTCGGCGGCTGATTACTTCTTCGCGAAATGCGATAAATGCCTCGATAACGTCTTTCACATTCATCTGGCGTGGACGCCCATGATCAAGCGCCAGCATGTTCACACCAAAACTTGTTTGCAGTGGCGTATAAGCAAACAGCTGATTCAACACCACTTCCGGCATAGCATCGCGCTTAATTTCCACCACAACGCGCACACCGGATTTATCGGATTCATCGCGTAAATCCGAAATACCTTCAATTTTCTTATCGCGCACCAATTCTGCAATACGCTCAATCATCCGCGCCTTATTCACTTGATATGGCACCTCGGTAATAATAATTGCTTCTTTTTTATTGTTCAGCGTTTCAATTTCAGTTCTACCGCGCATTATCACCGATCCGCGTCCGGTATGCATGGCAGAATGCGCCCCTGTACGACCTAAAATTATGCCTCCGGTGGGAAAATCCGGCCCAGGGCATACGGTCATCATTTCTTCGATAGTGACGTCTTTATTTTCAATATACATGCAGCACGCATCGATAACCTCGCCGAGGTTATGGGGTGGGATATTGGTCGCCATACCTACTGCGATACCCCCTGCACCATTCACCAGCAGATTAGGGTATTGTGCAGGCAATACAACGGGCTCGCTTTCGGAGCCATCGTAGTTATCGACATAATTGACAGTATTTTTATCGATATCTTCCAATAGCGCATGGGCAGATTTTGCCATACGCGATTCGGTATAACGCATGGCCGCAGCCTTATCGCCATCCATGGAGCCAAAGTTACCCTGACCGTCAATCAGCGGCAAACTCATCGAGAAGCTTTGTGCCATACGCACCAGTGCATCATAAATAGCACTATCACCATGGGGGTGGTATTTACCCATCACGTCACCCACGATACGCGCCGATTTTTTATAGGGGCGGTTAAAGTCGCAGCCCAGCGCCATCATACCATACAAAATACGGCGGTGAACAGGCTTGAGCCCATCGCGCACATCAGGAATTGCGCGGCTGACAATTACGCTCATGGCATAATCGAGATAGCTGCGCTTCATTTCATCTTCAATGGCAACGGAGGGGCTTGGGGGAGTGAGATTGGTAGCGTCAGTCACAATACGCCTCTACAACATATAGTCATTAATAACAGCCTATTTTGTACCAAACAAGCCCCTTGAACACAATGTATTTCAGCGTTTTTGCGACATTTTTCTGTGGATAACTCTACTATACCCCTGAATATACCATATACGGTATTAATCTTGAAGCTGACGCTACATCTATCGGCGGGGCGAGTAAGCACAAAATGCATAATAGTTAATTTTTGGTTAATTGAACTTATATAATCTTTATAACTACCGCCAAACCCCATATATCTCCTTCACAGGCCTACTTGCATAATAGAAATGTTATTCAAGGAGAGCATTATGCAGGTTACAGCAATCAACGCGGCATTTACCGGAACACAGCGCAAGACGCAAAATTCGGCTTATGAAGACAGCAAAGAGCCACGCTCCACATTTTCTGCATTTTTAGAAGATGCCGAACAAGTTGGCGAAACAGAGCTGGATGCCGCGCTGGATCGCGCAATGACGCGCTTTAACGCCCCTGCATCCCAAGCGCCTGCAGCAGAACCTAACCGCGTTAAACCGCAAATCATAAATTTAGTAGCGTAATTTTCATTATTTAAAACGAGAAACGCCCCCTCTAAGAGTTTTGGCCGAAGCCAAAAAGAGGGGGCGTTCTCGATTGCGGTGCTGCAGTAGGACGTGCGTGAAGTTCAGTTCTAGTACACGTCGAACACGTCGTGAGGCAGCTTGAGGTCGCGGCGGAGGCGGTAGATCTGGTAATTGATCCGCTTGGGCATGTTGTGGATCGTGTCGTAGACGACGGCGACGCCGTAGACGAACGCGAAGCAGCCCTTGCCGATGATCTCCATTGCAAACACCAACCCTTTCAGGCCAGTAAAGCGAGTGGTATTTCCACACGCAGGGTGTACAGATGTGTAAAACAGCTACACTTTTAAATTACTTAAAAGAAAAATAATGTAATTATAATATCTGAGAAATATTACAGTTTTATGACATAAAAACGAGAAACGCCCCCTCTGAGAGTTTTGGCCGAAGCCAAAAAGAGGGGGCGTTCTCGATTGCAAATGTTGCGTGGCGTCATCTCATGTTCATGAATGTGTACGCAGCTGCGCCGATCAGAACGATGAGGATGAGAAAGACGAACGGAGCGAGTGTGCCGAGCAAGAGGATCCAGAAGCTGATGTAGTGCAAGACTACGATCGAGCTGAGGATGAACGTTGCGGCAGTCGCCCAGTAGATCAGTGGCGGGTTCGAGGAGCACATCACGAGTATCAGTAGAACCGACAGTGTGAGTACAACCGGGAACAAGCCAAGCACGCAAATCCACGGAGACAAAGCAAACACCAACCTTTCTAGGGTCAGTCGAGCGGGTGATGAATCACGGGCAGATAAAACAGGTGTGCAAAAACACAGCTAATACTTTTTAAAACAAAAAGAAAGTTAAGCTGTCATTATAATAGCGCTGTGTTACCGTTTTATGACGTTAGCGGCCGTATTTCGCAGTTAATTCTGTTTTTGCTATTCCGTGTTCATTCAGCATAAACCCAACCAGTGCAGGGCTGGCATCTTTTGGTGCTTTAAGCACTTCGGCATTCAATGCATGAACCGTTACAATATAACGATGCGGCTCATCTCCAACGGGCGGGCATGGCCCCCCATAGGCATGTTCGCTGTAGTCATTACGCACCTGCACCGCACCTTCTGGCAAACCAGTGCTGCTAGCTGCCATTTCCAACGAGGTCACATTGGCGGGAATATTATACACTACCCAGTGCCACCAACCGCTTCCGGTGGGTGCATCGGGATCATAAATAGTGACAGCATAACTTTTAGTTTCGATGGGAGCGCCGTGCCATGAAAGCGCCGGAGAAATATTTTCACCTTCGCAGCCAAATCCATTAAACAAATGTAATGCCGCAATCGGCTCATCTGCATTGTAATCCGGACTACTGACTTTAAAAGGATTCTCTTCTTCTATTCCCACCGCTGAGGTTACTTTTTCCGTAGCGGCAACCATCTTACTTTTTGCAACATCAGTGGCAGCGCTTACTTTTTCTTTTATCACTTCTATAGTGGTTTCTTTTTCCGCTGCGTTTGCACCTGAAACACACGACAGCATTAACGCAGTAGCTATAAGTTTTTTCATGGTTTTTCCCTTATTATTGTCCTTGTTTACCCAATAGCCGCAAGCGCAAGGCGTTAAGTTTTATAAACCCTTCTGCATCATGCTGATCATATACGGCGTCTTCTTCAAATGTAACATGTTGTTCGGAGTATAAACTCACGGGCGATTTTCGGCCAACAACAATCGTATTTCCCTTATAAAGTTTTAGCTTCACCACACCTTGCACATGGGTTTGGCTTTCGTCTATCAATGCCTGTAGCATTTTGCGCTCCGGTGTCCACCAATAGCCATTATAAATTAATTCAGCATAGCGGGGCATTAATTCATCTTTCAGATGCGAAGCCCCACGATCAAGGGTTATGCTTTCCATTGCCCGGTGAGCGGCCAGCAAGATGGTTCCGCCCGGTGTTTCATACACTCCGCGAGACTTCATTCCCACATAACGGTTTTCAACTAAATCAAGTCGTCCAATACCGTGCTTTCCGCCCAATTCATTCAACTTAGTCAACAAGTTTGCAGGAGAGAGCTTTTCGCCGTTAATAGCTACGGCATCCCCTTTATTAAACTCCACTTCGATAATTTCCGGCGTGTCGGGTGCGTTCTCTGGTGACACACTACGCTGGAACATCTCTTCGTCATATTCTTCCCATGGATTTTCTAATGCCCGTCCTTCATAGGAAATGTGCAGCAAGTTTGCATCCATAGAATAAGGCGCTTCACCGCGCTTGCCCCGTGGAATGGGAATCTGGTGTTTTTCGGCATATTCTATAAGCTTGGTACGCGAGTTTAAATCCCATTCACGCCACGGCGAAATCACTTTAATATCAGGCTTCAGCCCATAATAACCAAGCTCAAAACGCACCTGATCGTTTCCTTTGCCGGTAGCGCCATGAGACACCGCATCGGCTCCCACCTGTTTGGCAATTTCTATTTGGCGCTTAGCGATTAATGGACGTGCGATAGAGGTACCAAGTAAATACACTCCTTCATAAAGTGCATTGGCGCGGAACATGGGAAACACATAATCGCGCACAAATTCTTCGCGCAGATCATCCACAAAAATTTCTTTAACGCCCATCATCTCGGCTTTTTTACGAGCGGGTTCTAACTCTTCACCCTGCCCTAAATCGGCAGTAAAGGTAACCACCTCGCAGTCATAGGTTTCTTTGAGCCAGCGCAAAATAATTGAAGTATCCAACCCGCCGGAATAGGCGAGAACAACTTTTTTAATTTGCTTGGACATAGCAGAACCCTCTCATGAAACTTGCACCATAAACGGCGTTAGATTAGAACAGAATCTGCATCTTACGTATAAAAAAGCGAAATACAATGTCCCAATCAATCCCAGAAGAGGAATATGCTCTTTCAAATATAACGAAAGCAAGCAGATTCATAGGCTTATCAACAGGGATTATTGCTTTTATCACGCTGTATTTTTTTACACCCCTTCCCAAGGGTATGGAGCCCGCTGCCCTGCAGGTAAGCGCTGTGGCCGCATTAATGATGTGCTGGTGGCTTTCCGAGGCGGTGCCCCTTGCTGCTACAGCATTAGTGCCTTTGGTGATTTTTCCTTTTACCGGCGTTATGGATATTACTACCACAGCTGCTGCATATAGTAATCCGGTTGTATTTTTATTTATGGGCGGATTTATTTTGGCCATCGGTATGGAGCGCTGGAATTTACATATGCGCATTGCGCTGAATATCGTGCGGGTGGTCGGTAGCAATGCCAATCGTATTATTGCGGGATTTATGCTGGCAACTGCTTTTTTAAGCATGTGGATCAGTAATACCGCCACGGTAGTAATGATGCTGCCTATCAGCATGTCAGTGGTGCAACTTCTGACCCGCGACGGCACCCCGCAAAACGAAAAAGGCGCTAAAAACTTTTCCACCTGCATGATGCTGGGGCTTGCGTTTTCTGCCAGCATTGGCGGGGTTGGCACCCTTATCGGCACACCGCCTAACGCCGTTTTTGCTGGCTATGTTCGCACCGCATACGGCATAGAAATAGGCTTTGCCCAGTGGATGAAACTTGCAGTGCCTATTGCAATTATTATGCTGATTGCCTGTTGGATAGTGTTAGTAAGCATTTATCCCAATCGCATGGGACATATTGAAGGAGCGCGACGCATTATAAACTATGAGCTGCAAAAACTCGGTGGCTGGAATCGTGGCGAGAAAATGGTGGCGATAATTTTTCTTACTACCACATTCTTATGGATATTTCGCGGCGCATTAAATACAGCTTTCCCGTTTCTAACACTTAATGATTCGGGCATTGCTATTATGGGCGCTCTGGCGATGCTGATTTTACCCGTGTCATTTCGCTCCGGACAAATGCTGCTTTCGTGGCGCGATGCAGAAAAATTACCTTGGGGAATTTTATTGTTGTTCGGCGGCGGCTTATGCTTAGCTTCTGCCGTACGCAGCAGTCAATTGGCACAATGGTTGGGAGTGCAAATACAATCGGTTGTTGATGTTTCAGAATTTGTACTTATTCTGATAATCGCAGGCGTAATAAAGCTATTGACTGAATTTATGAGTAATGTTGCCACCATTACCACATTTTTGCCCGTCATTGCTGCGGTTGCGGTTGCATCCAACTATGCACCGCTGATATTAATGGTTCCGGCCACGCTTGCCGCAAGTTTTGCGTTTATGACACCTGTGGCCACGGCACCAAACGCAATTGTTTTTGCCAGCGGCCATGTGCAAATCCGGCAAATGGCGTATGCTGGCCTTTGGTTGAATCTTATCGCTTGGGTGGTTGCTCCGGCATTGTGTTATTATTTTATGGAATACGCCTTTGAATAGCCCGCTATACAGACCCGAAAAATCACTCTATGAGCGATTAACCACCCAATGGTTAACCCTCACCAATTTTGCGTGGTTTCTGGGCGCGGTGCTGGTCATTATTATGTTGGTGCTAATGTTCAAAAGCGCCAAGGTTCTGGGCGTTGGCCAAAAGGAATACCCCTATGAACTCGTGGGTGTAACCGCCACCCAGCTAGACTCGCACTTAAATACAGCGCGTGCCATGGGTAGTGTGGTGTTTTTATACGATTCCAAATGCACCAACTGCCCCAAAGAGATGGATTCGCTGCTTAATTTGCGCGCATTCGAAAAAGACAAACAAATCGCACTTTTCTTCGTTTCTATGGATGACGATCCGGTTAGCACGATGAATTTTCTAGAAAAACAAAATGTGCCGGAATCTATGATAACTTATTATGCCTCACCTGAAGACAGGCAGTTTATTGCAAACTCACTAAAAAGACGCGGGAGCGTTGCGGTAGATTTAACCTACCCGCACACCTTGCTTTTTAATAGTGCCGGTAAGCTAATTGTTGAATATAAAGGTTATGTGCGTTCTCAAGAAATCATGCGCACCTTGAAGCTATATAAAATGCAACAGGATATAAACTAACGTCATGAATATTAAACGTGTTGTTCGTAATACCATTCTCATTGCCGTGGGCGCAATTGCAATTGCCAGTATTTTCTTTGGTGGGTCAGAAAAACCAAAGCCTTATGAGCCAACACCCGAAATAAAAGAATATGCCGCAGCAACTATTGTACCATTTAAAGCAAACGAATTAGCCAATTTAATTGCAGCTAACCAAGGCGCGCCTACGCTGTTATTTGCCTATGCATCATGGTGTCCACATTGTAAAAAACAGTTTTTGATGCTGAGTGCGCTTAATATACGCTTTAATGACGCGCTAAAAATCGAGTATATCGCTCTCAATCATGATCAATATAAATTGGCGGCATTTTTAAAAGAAAAATATGTCGGCGAAATACCATTCACCCCCTATCATCTGGCGATAGAAAACCGAGAAGCTTTTAATGCTGTGCTGGAAGGCTATGGATTTACTCCCGAAAATACTGTGCCGCACATATTTCTATTTGATGCACAAGGCAAGCCCGTTACCGAATTTAAAGGCCTTACAGAGATTCCGGTATTATTGCCCGAAATACAAAAATTAGTAAAAAGCAAAACGCCTGAAGAAGCCTCTCAGCCCCTCGCCCATTGATGCACAGATTTTGAAGCGGCAATACGGCCATCGGTCACATAATCCTCATGGTTATCATCAATATCCGAAAGCTTATAATGATAGTTCACCATAATTCCTGCCGATTGTTTCAGGCCTTTTTCTGATATGTCCCCCAGCCAGTTAATTTGCTCTAACTGCGCTCCGTTGGATAAATGGAAATGTGCCACCGGATCTAAGGCACGTATACCCCGCTTTTCGCGGATTAAATATCGTGCAGCAAGACGCATTAATATGGGGTGTAGTAAATCTACGGTAGCTTCATCTTTATGCCATTGCGCATCAGCAAGCAGTTTACGTAAACCATCACACGCGTTTTTTTCGCCGCTGGCCGCAGTTATATCGCGTATTTCAAACGGCATGAACAAGACATCATCCTGCCCCATTTCTAATTGATTATTCAACCATTTACAAAAACCCGGTACCGGCGACAAAGTGGCGTAAGTTTTAATGTTTTTAAACTCATGCGTAAGTTTACCTACTACGCGCTTAATCAAAAAATTGCCAAAGCTAATGCCCGCCAAGCCCTGCTGGGCATTGGAAATGGAATAAAAAATAGCCGTATCGGTTTCCTTTACATTTTGTGTAGGCTTTGTTTCGTCTAATACGTCCTGAATATTATCCGCTAAACCTTTGGTGAAAGCCACCTGAACAAAAATAAGCGGTTCCAGCGCCATTTTATTATGGAAGAAGGCGTAAACACGACGATCTGCGTCTAAGCGATTTTTTAAATCATCCCACGAGCGTATGGCATGTACGGCTTCATAGACCATCAGTTTTTCAAGCAATTCTGCGGGCGAGCGCCATGTAATTTCTTCTAAATCGAGCAATCCCACATCAAACCATGCGGAAAGCACATATTTCAAATCACGCTCCACCGCGCTCAAATCTGCGTCATCCCGTGCAGCGCTTAAAATTTCGCTGCGCATATCCACCAAAAATTTAAACCCATCAGGCAAAGAATTAAACTGCCGGAATAGTGTGGTGCGTGGTGCTATCAACGCTTTGCGCAAATTATGTTCGGCGCGGTGCCGGTCTTCTCCTTCTGCAATTTTAGCAAGGGTAGTCGCCTTGCGCTGTACTTCTTCATGGTCGATATCATATCCCGTAGCCAGTAACTTAAAAAATACTTTACGCCCTTTGCTATTCAATCGCAAATAGTGCCTCCCCAGCTCCACCGTGTTAGCGCGGGCGGTGACTTCTCCCCCTTTTGGCTCTAAGCTTGCAGCAATTAATTTGCTGAAATACGCCACATCTTCCGGTGGCAGCGAGGGGTCTATGGTTTTACCGCCCACGGCGGTGCGTGCGGTAGATTTCACCTCTTGCCATGCGTGAAGCAGGTTATGCATCGCACGTCCGGTAAAGCTTGCAAGAGCGTGTGGCCGCTCTTGTGACTCATCGTTATGCTCAATTTTTACCAACGAATTATGTGGAGCCATCGGTTATGCTTTCTTCTAATGTTTGCCATATGCGCGGAAGTATATCCGGCAAATCTTCGGCGATCAATCCCGCACCAAAATAACGTGCAGCGGCACTATGCATCCACACAGCAGCGCTGGCAGCTTCAAAAGCCGGCATATTGGCAGCTAGCAGACCACAACATATACCTGCCAAAACGTCACCCGTGCCCGCCGTTGCCAACCATGGGCTGGTTTCAATATTTACGCTTACGCGGCCATCGGGTGCTGCAACTACCGTGTCCGAACCTTTTAAAACCACCACGGCATTGCTTAATTCTGCAGCATGGCGGGTAAGTGAAATTTTATCGCTTGAATGGTATGCAGCATTGCCAAACAAGCGGGCAAATTCGCCTCCGTGAGGGGTAAGTATTGCGGGTACGTTTTGTAAAATATCAAATATAGGCTGTGGGTTTTGTGCAGCTACGCTCAGCGCATCTGCATCCATCACCACGGGTTTTTTGAGCTTAAGCGCCGCAAGAAGCTTCTCGTGCGTGTCAGAGTTTACCCCTGCCCCAGGGCCAATCAAAAATGCGGTTATGCGCGGATCTTTCAGTAAGTCCACCAAGCCTTCAATATCCACAATGGGGCGCGTCATTACGGCCTCCAATGCGGCGGCATACACCGGCAAAGCCTCACGGCTGCATGTAATACTTACCAGCCCGGCTCCCGAACGTAATGCTGCACGTGCCGCCAACCTTGCTGCGCCCGTATAAGCAACCGCCCCACCCTGCACTACCGCATGACCACGCGTGAATTTATGGCTGTCACAATGCGGCCATGGCAACATGTTTTGCCACAAAAGCGGGGTGTTTTCATGAACATTCAGCTTTTCTTTGTCCAATGCATCAGGGGCAATACCAATATCGACCACCACCACCTCACCGCAATGTTTTGCCCCCGGAAGCAATACATGGCCAAACTTTTTGCGGTGAAAAGTTATGGTAGTTTGTGCTTGCACCGCGCATCCCATTATCTGCCCGGTATCACCATCAATGCCACTGGCGATATCCACTGCAACGCAAGGCAAGCGCAACCGGTTCAGCTTTTCAATCACCTCTGCGGCCACGCCACTGATGGGTCGCGAAATCCCCGTACCGAATAGCGCATCTACGACCAAGCCGCGTTCATTAAGTAAGAAGGGATGCAGCGGGTGTACTTCGCCGTTATATTTTGCAGCCATTATAGCCGCATCGCCGCTAAGCGCATCCATTTCGCCCAACAAACCAACACGCACCGGCCATCCTTTGTTATGCAGCGCTTGCGCCACCACAAACCCGTCACCACCATTATTTCCTGGCCCCACAAGCACGACTACCGGTTGCCTATCAAAGCGTTGCATTACCTGCGCGGCCACCGCCGTTCCGGCACGCTGCATCAAAGTTGCGCCGTCTGTGCCATTTTCAATAGTATAGCGATCTGCCGCAGCCATTTGCGATGTGGATAATAAAATATGCGCATTTAAATCATTCATTTTTTAATGATACCGCAGCGATTTTAAAATGCCAGCGCGAAACCACTTGCAAGAAAGCTACAGTGCTGGCAATCTAGTCAAATGCGACAAGGAGTCCCTATTACGATGCAAAGATGGCGTCATCTCTATCTACACTGTTTTACAGCATTATGCTTGCTGACTGCGCCGATTCCGGCCAATGCGGCGAATAGCTATCAAAGTCAACTCAGCGCCAGTGACCGCACCCATGCGAAAAGCGCATTTTATTTTTCCGAGCGCGAAAATTGGTATGAGGCCATACAGCATGCGAGCCGTGCGCAAAACCCTATATTACGTGATTATCTGACATGGCAGGCCATGCTTCAGGAGCGCAATGGCTTTGATTTTTCAGGCTATGAAGCATTTTTAAAACGCAATCCAAATTGGCCACGCGAAAGTCGATTAATCCTGCGTGCTGAAGGTTTATTGTTTGAAGGCGATGCCGCAAATTTATCCAATGCCCAACTACTGCAATGGTTTGCAGCCCACCCACCCATCAGTGGCAAAGGCCGTTTAGTATACGCAAATGCTCTTAAAGCGGCAAACCAGCAGCCGGTAAAAGTTCAGGAGCTTATCCGAGAAGCGTGGATTAATGGGGATTTTGACATTACCCAAGAAAAGCTTATTCAGCTGCGCTATGCGAAAACCCTGCGCCAAACCGAGCATATTGCCCGCATTGATCGTCTGATATGGGAAGGAAAATATACTGCTGCCGAGCGTATGCTTTTTGCTTTACCAGCTGCAGAGAAGCTTTTGTATAAAGCGCGGCTGGCACTCGCTACTAATGCTTCCGATGTTAATGGCGCTATCGCACGCGTACCCGCCAATCTCAAAAACAACGATGGCTTGCTGTATGAGCGCATGAAATGGCGACAGCGCAACGGGCTGGATGAAGGCGTTCAGGAAATTTTGCTGGCGGCCCCCGCTACCGTTGCGTATCCAGAAAAATGGTGGCGGCCACGCCATATTCAGGTACGCGAAGCGCTGGAAAAAGGCCGCCCATCTTTTGCACTAAAGCTTCTGAGCAATCACGGTCAGGTCGATGGCATAGGTCAGGCGGAGGCCCTGTGGCTGCAAGGGTGGATTACGCTGCAATACATGGAAAAACCCCAAGAAGCACTTGGCTATTTCACAGCGCTTGAAAAAGCGGTTTCTTATCCGGTCAGTAAATCCCGCGCACAATATTGGATGGGTCGCAGCGCTCAGGCCATGGGCAATAGCACTTTAGCCCAGAAGTGGTACCTAGAAGCTGCAAAGCACAACACCACATTCTATGGTCAATTAGCCGCACAGAAACTGCATAAAAATGCCAAAATGCAATTACCCCACACTCCTCGCCCTACGGCAGATCAATTAAAGAGTTTTTTAGCTGATCCACGGGTGAAAGCGGTGTATATGTTGGCAGAAATGGGGCGGTCTGACGACAGCTATATATTCATTGGGCATTTAGCCGATAATGCCACCACGCATGTCGCCGCCCAACTTACAGCAGAGCTTGCCACCGCCATTAACCGGCAGGATTTTGGTGTGCAGGCATCGAAAGATGTGCTGAAAAACCACATTGTATTGCCCCAAACCAGCTATCCGTTCTACCGCCTCACTTTCCGTCCCATGATAGAAGAACCACTCATGTGGGCTATCACAAGACAAGAAAGCTTGTTCAATCCCACGGTTCAAAGTAGCGCCGGTGCAAAAGGAATGATGCAGCTATTGCCCTCTACAGCGCGTGAGGTCGCTCGTAAAAATGACATAGCCTATCAACCCCAGCATCTTGAGAATCCGATATATAACCTACGCTTGGGTAATTTATATCTTGGCAGCATGGTAGAAAGCTTTGATGGATCTTACATTTTGGCCATCGCCGCTTATAATGCCGGGCCAGGTCGGGTACGGCAATGGATCTCAGAATTTGGCCGTCCGGGTAATACCCCTGAAGCTGCAATAGACTGGATAGAGCGCATACCCTACAGCGAAACCCGCAATTATGTGCAGCGCGTATTAGAAAATTTGCAAGTTTACCGCGCCATTGTCACCCCTCGTCAAGGACAAATAATCCAGATTGAGCGCGACCTGACTCGCTGATTACCATTTTTGCCCTTGCGGCATTTGGTTATCTTCGTAGGTTCCCCATGGAATTACATAGTTGTCATCGTTATCCGAGGGATAATTGCCATATAAGCTATTGCTGCTGCGGCCAGTACCATAATAATACGAGTTCCACGAATCATCACGCGGCCCCAAACAGGCAGCAAGCAATATTGTGGTGGAAAAGATCATTAACAGGCCACACACAGGCCATTTTAGCTTGAGATAAGTCATTGTACCAATTGTAATTGTTATTAAAAGGGCGGGCATGCCGCTTTGGTCAAAGACTATTAGCACTATTTGAAGCAAGGCAGAAGTAGAAAAAACACTTAGCGCATACGGTTGCCGTGCATAAGGCTATCTACTTGCAAACTACGATCCTCACCTGTAAACGTCATATCACTTGGCAAACGATAATTATCGTCAACATCTTTACCACTGTAATAAGAGATTCCCTGCTCGATTTGCGGGGTAGAGCCATAATAATATGAACTCCACTGCTCAGGTTGTTGTGGGGCACACGCCGCCGTATAGCCCATAAGCAGCGCAGCAACAAGCGTCATGGCATATCCGCAAAGCTCTGGCAATTTTTCCCGTAGCAGGATCATGATAAAAAATAACTTTTTTGTTAAGAATTTTTTTTACCATAAATATCGAAAAAGAGAAACCAGGAAACGCAAATAGGCGGAATTTTGCGGTTATACTTGCTCTGTAACCCGTAACCTGTATACTGTGGCGCAAGAAAACAAACTGTTAGATGTTTATAATTTATTCAATGTTCTTAAATGGTTAAAAAGACATTTCATGCCGCCATTTTGTTTGCTGTGTTGTTTGCAACATGGTTTGCGCTTTCTGGCATTTCGAGTAAATTATTTCTGATTTACGGGGCGATAAGCTGTACTCTCGCCACCCTTCTCACCTTACGAATGCATGTACTGGATAACGAAGGCCACCCGTTTCATCTTGCCATTGCCGCGCCGCTATACTGGCTGTGGCTATTTAAAGAAATGATTAAGTCAGGGCTTAGTGTTACCCGCGCCGTATGGTCGCCATGGCATAAGATCACCCCCAATTTTGCATGGGTTCCAAGCACACAACACTGCGATTTAGGGCGCACAATCTTTGCCAATTCTATCACCCTCACCCCCGGCACCGTATGTGTGGATATTGATAAGAAAAAAGCATTCGTTCATGCCCTTGAGCAAGCTTCGGTGGACGATTTAAACGAAGGCACAATGGATCGCAGCGTAACCCGACTGACCTCTGGTAAACATCACTCCAAAAAGAAGGGTCATGGATGATTTATGTTATCGCCATTGTGGCCATGCTTATTGGAATGGGCTTGATTTTAGTGCGTGCTCTCAGAGGTCCTACTGCCTATGATCGCATCTTATCTGCCAATATTTTTGGCACAGCCACGGTGTTAACCATTGCCTTATTTTCCGAACTTAAATCCGATCCAATGCTACTCGACATGGCGCTGCTATACGGATTGATTAATTTTGTCGCAACCATTGCGTTGCTACGTTATTTCAAATTCGGAGGGTTCGATGATCGCGATTGATACCCTTATTATCTGGGCAGGAAACGGTCTGATATTATTGGGTGCATTTTTTGTACTAACGGGGGCGCTGGGCATCTTGCGCATGCCGGATTTCTTCTCGCGTTTGCATCCTGCTGGAGTAACCGATTCATTAGGCGTTACTTTCATTATATTTGGCCTTATTTTACACACCGGCTTCACGCTTACCAGCGCCAAACTGCTATTGCTTATGCTATTTATTTTGCTTACCAGCCCCACTGCCTGTCATGCGCTGGCAAAATCCGCATTTTTGTCGGGCATGGCTGATGAAGACATAAAAAAGCTTAAACACGCCAAATCTGGAGAGTCAGTAAAACGCACCACGAATTCTAAGAAGGATAAATCTTCATGAATACGTGGATGGAAAAATTTTCTGGCATCAGCGATTATGTGGCAATTGATTGGATTGCCATGACGCTGCTAATTATCTCGGCATTTATGGCTATCCGTATGCGCGATTTATTAGCATCCTCGGTTATGCTGGGGGTGTTTTCGCTATTGATGGCGCTGATATATCTGTTGCTGGATGCACCTGACGTAGCCTTAACCGAAGCTGCTGTAGGCGCGGGCATCAGCACCGTATTATTTCTTGGCACGTTATCCTTCACTGAGCGCGAACACGAAATTGCACCAATAAAGCGCCGCATCGTGCCTTTGCTCGTAGTAATTTTAGTAGGCTCGGCATTGATAATTGCTACGGCAGACCTCCCACCTTTCGGCGCTGCTGACAGCCCTATGCATCAACATACTGCTCCCTATTACATTGAAAACACCCGTACGGATATTGATATCCCTAATATGGTAACGGCGGTATTAGCAAGCTATCGCGGATTTGATACCATGGGCGAAGTCGGCGTAATTTTCACTGCCGGCATCAGCATTACCGCTTTACTCATGAACCTACCGCAACTTCGCAGCACTCCTGCGTCTCCTCCCACCCAAACTCCGGCATCCATTCCACAAACGCCGCCTGTATCCGAAAAGTCTAAACGCAAGACGACTACACGGCGCAAAAAAACACGGGCAGAAATTAAAAAAACTTCAAGTAGCGCAAGTTCACCCCCTTCAAAAGCTGCAACTAAGAAAAAATCCTCATCCCCGCGCATTAAAAAAGGGGGCAAATCATGAAAGAGATAGCCGTTCTGCGCGTGGTAACCAAACTTGTGATTCCGTTTATTGCCCTTTTTGGCTTTTATATTCAGTTACACGGAGAAATCAGCCCGGGCGGAGGGTTTCAATCTGGTGTAGTAATTGCTGCCAGCATCATTATCTATGGTTTGGTGTTTGGCATTACTGCCGCGCAAAAAGCTTATCCCCGTGGGCTGGCAATTCGCCTAAGTGCGCTTGGATTGCTGATTTACACCGGAATGGCCGCTTATACTGTATATGCAGGTGGCGAAATGCTTAATTACTCGGTCATTGCTCACGATGCCATTCACGGCCAACATAATGGCATATTCATTATCGAACTTGGGGTGTGCATTACCGTTACCAATGTCATGGTGCTGATTTATTATATGTTCGGCTCTCACCAACTCACCCTGTCCAGCAGAAAGGATAAGTAATGTTTGCAGATCATTATCCTTATTGGATCAGCATTGTGTTGATGATGAGCGGATTTTATGCGGTGATGGCATCATCTAATCTCATAAAAAAGCTAATCGGGCTATCGCTCTTCCAAACATCGGTATTGTTGTTTTATGTAGCGGCAGGCAAAGTTGCGGGTGGCACAACACCTATTTATCGCGATGGCGTTGAAATTGTATATTCTAACCCGCTCCCACAAGTGTTAATGCTCACAGCTATTGTAGTGGGCGTAGCAACACTTGCGGTGGGGCTTGCTATTGTAGTGCGCATTCGTGGCAGTTATGGATCTATCGAAGAAGATGTGTTGATAGAGCGCGATAAAGCACAAATTAAACACAGCATCGACTTGCCCGAAAAAGGAGAAGTCAATGTTGACTGATCTGCCCGCATTGCAAGTATTGCTGCCGCTATTCACAGCACCGCTATGTGTGATTTTTTCACGCTTTGGCAAGGTTGCGTGGCTGCTTTCTACTGTGGCGGTGTGGTTAGTGGCGGCGATGTGTATCACTACCTTTTTTCAGGTATATGATAGCAAAGAAGTGCTTACCTATCATATGGGTGGCTGGCAACCGCCTTATGGCATCGAATATCGCATTGACCTGCTCAGTGCCACTATGCTGGCCTTAGTAAGCATGATAGGCGCTATGGTAATGCCTTATGCCATGCGCAGTGTAAACGAAGAAATAGCGCGTGAGCGGCAGCCCTATTTTTATGCTGCATTCTTGCTTTGCCTAAGTGGACTCCTTGGAATTTTATCTACCAACGATGCATTTAACCTCTATGTTTTCTTAGAAATTTCTTCGCTCTCATCTTATGCACTCATCGCCATGGGACGCGACAGGCGCGCCCTAACCGCAGCGTTTCAATATCTTATGTTAGGTACAATAGGCGCAACCTTTATCTTAATTGGTATTGGCTACCTCTATCTAATGACCGGCACATTGAATATTAGCGATTTATCAACCCGCATCAGCGGCATTGAAGATAC
Organism: Alphaproteobacteria bacterium; assembly: GCA_022450665.1. Lineage (GTDB taxonomy): Bacteria > Pseudomonadota > Alphaproteobacteria > Rickettsiales > VGDC01 > JAKUPQ01. The sequence continues at coordinate 27,937 of JAKUPQ010000004.1, forward strand.
GCGTCCTGTATTAGTGGCATTTGCCTTTTTGGCGGTGGGTTTATGCATGAAAATTGCCTTATATCCGCTGCATATGTGGTTACCTAATGCCTATGCCTATGCGCCTTCTGTTATTTCTGCTTTTCTGGCCGCCGTGGCCACTAAGGTAGGGGTGTATGCCGTGCTACGCTTTTTCTATACCCTGTTTGGTTATGAATATTCATTCAACGGCATGCATCTTGCACTTATTTTTACGGCGCTTGCAATTCCGGCTATGCTTATCGGCTCAACGGTTGCCATTTTTCAAAATAATCTCAAACGCATGCTAGCATTTTCATCTATTGCGCAAATCGGTTACATTACGCTGGGTATTGGCCTTGATTCGACCAATGGCTTAACCGCCGCTATCGTGCATATGATTAATCACAGCGTTATTAAATTCACATTGTTTTTGGCGCTGGGCTGTTTTGCGTTACGGTTGGGCAGTAAAGTTAATCTCAATAGCGTGCGTGGCATTGGCAAGCACATGCCTTTTACCAGCCTGGCATTTGTTATTGGTGGCATTGCTTTGATAGGCGTTCCACTTACCAACGGCTTTATTAGTAAATGGTATCTACTCACCGCCTCCCTCGATCATGGCTGGTGGTTGATTACCGTGGTTATCGTCATTTGCTCGCTACTGGCGCTTACCTATGTTTGGCGTGTGGTAGAAGCCATTTATTTTGGCACTTTGAACGAAAAATTCGATCAAACAATTGAAGCGCCTGCTTCGATGGTAATTCCATTGTGGATAATGGTTGGCGTGATTGTGTGGCTTGGGGTAGACACCCGCTATACCGTTGGTGTAGCGGAAATAATCGTGCAAAACCTCATGCCATTGAACCTAAATACTACGGGAGGCGGCGTATGATTGAAGGGCTGTCTGCCAACGCATCATTAATGATTTTCGCGCTGATCATTCCGCTTTTTGGGGCATTTTTGCTACCATTTTTCTCACGTCAGCCTTATCTGCGTGAAACTGTATCTATTACCACCGCGCTGGCTTTATTATTTGTTGTCATACAGTTACTGGATGTTTTTAATACCGGCAGCCGCCCCTATGTAGAATTATGGCAAATGATGCCGCAATTTAATTTTGCTTTTGCACTGCGCCCATTAGGTATGATCTTTGCTCTGGTTGCCAGTAGTCTATGGCTCATTACCACCATTTATGCCATTGGCTATATGCGCGGTAATAACGAGACTGGTCAAACGCGTTTTTATGTCTGCTTTGCCCTTGCAATTACGGCAACAATGGGCGTGGCTTTTTCGGCAAATTTATTTACACTATTTGTGTGCTATGAAGCACTCAGCCTTTCCACCTATCCGCTGGTAACCCATAAGGGTAACAATAATGCCATGCTGGGCGGGCGGGTGTATTTAGGCACATTAATGGGCGCGTCGCTCGGAATGTTTTTGCCTGCCATGCTGATTATCTGGCATGTAACGGGCACCCTCGATTTTGCCCGGGGCGGCATTATTCAAGGGCAGTTCACACCGCTGCAAACCGGACTGTTATTAGCAATGCTGGTGTTTGGCATTGCCAAGGGCGCGCTTATGCCCATGCATCGCTGGCTGCCTGCGGCAATGGTAGCTCCAACCCCTGTAAGTGCGTTGTTGCATGCTGTGGCCGTAGTTAAAGCCGGCGTTTTTTCCATTGTTATGGTCATTGTATATATCTTTGGTTTTGAATCGCTTATTGAAATTACTATCAGCGATTGGCGTGCTTCGGCATGGCTACCCTATGTGGCGTGTTTTACCATTGTGATGTCTTCGCTCATTGCGCTGCGGCAAGATAACCTCAAGCGCCGTCTGGCATATTCTACCATTGGCCAGCTTTCCTATATTATTTTAGGCGCTGCATTGCTTGCACCTCTATCGCTGGTAGGCGCGGTGATGCATATTGTTGCGCATGCATTTGGCAAAATAACATTGTTTTTTGCGGCAGGTGCTATTTATACCGCCAGCCATAAAACGAATGTTAGCGAGCTAAACGGCATTGGCCGCGCAATGCCATGGACAATGGGCGCATTCACCCTTGGCACGTTATGTATGATTGGCGTACCACCCACCGTTGGCTTTATTGGCAAATGGTATTTGCTTATGGGCGCTGTCGATACAGGGCATTATGTTGCCATTGCCGCGCTTATTTTGAGTACCTTTTTAAATGCCTCCTATCTTTTGCCAATTGTACATGCGGCATTTTTCAAAAAACCTGATAGCCCGCTTACCCATGGCGAAGCGCCCAAACCTATATTATGGGCATTGAGCCTGACCAGCCTTGCCACGCTTGTTTTGTTTTTCTATTCTGATGGGCTGTTGCAGATCGCCTGTGAAATACCTTCATTATGGGAGCCAATGCACCTGCTATGACCCAAACACATACCCATTGCAAAACGGTTGAACCGCAAAAATTTAATACGACATTGCGCAACGTACTGGCCCTGCTATTTGCCCTCGCACTAGCCGGTTCTGTAGCGTTGCAATTCACGTTCAAGCCGCATCCACATTTTGAATACGATGCCCATTACCTCTTTTACCCTATATTTGGGTTGGCAATGTCCATGGGGCTGGTAATCGTGTCTAAAATTCTTGGCTTTATCATCAAGCGCCGCGAGACCTATTGGGAGGAAAAGCCATGAATCTGGCACTCATTCCCCCTGGTTTGATTTTGATTATTGGCGGCATTCTTATGCTGTTTGTGGGTCGCCGCTTGCGCGAAGTCCTTACCGTATTGCTGCCAATCATTACCTTGGCACAGGTATGGAATGTTGATACCAGCCATTTGGCTACCCTACCTTTTTTAGCGTATGAACTCATAGTGTTGCATGTGCATCCTTACACGCATATTTTTGCAACGGTGTTTTGTCTGGCCGCACTAGGGGGAGGAATTTTTGCCCTACACGCCCGCAACTATAAAGAGCAATCTGCCGCCTTTGTTTATGCTGGTAGTGCGATAGGCGTTACTTTCTCAGGCGATTTAATTACCTTTTTTATCTTTTGGGAGCTTATGGCCATCGCCTCTACCATGGTGATTTGGAGCGCAGATTCCGAAACATCGCGTAAGGCTGGCATTCGCTATGCACTCATGCATTTTGGTGGCGGCGTGGTTTTGATGGCAGGCATTGTTGCTCATGTATATGTTACTAACATCACCGCATTGCCCAGTTTTGAGCTGCATATGGAAGACTGGATATGGACTAGCTCGGTGTTTTTAGAAGAAGCCAAAGTGTATGGCGATTATGATCGCTACCTACAGCTAGAATCCCTTGGCATTTGGATGATTTTTATTGGCATTCTGGTCAATGTTGCCGCGCCGCCATTTTCTGCGTGGCTAACCGATGCCTATCCCGAATCATCGCCCACGGGCATGGTGTTTTTATCAGCCTTTACCACTAAAACCGCCGTATTTGTACTGCTCACGTTATTCACTGGTGTGGAAATACTGATATATATCGGATTGTTTATGGTGTTTTATGGCATCGTTATGGCCATATTAGAAAACGATATGCGTAAGATTCTGGCCTATAGCATCATCAATCAGGTGGGCTTTATGGTTACAGGCATTGGCATTGGCACTGAGTTGGCACAAGATGGCGCAGCGGCACACGCCTTTTGCCACATTATTTATAAGGCCCTATTGTTAATGTCGGCTGGCAGTGTGTTACACATGACAGGAAAACGAAAATGCTCTGAGCTGGGCGGCTTGTATCGCACCATGCCCCTCACCTGTATTTGCGGTATCATTGGAGCAATGGCAATTTCGGCCTTTCCACTTACCTCGGGTTTTGTTAGTAAATCGCTGATTTCCAGCGCCGCAGCGCATGAAGGGCTGGAATGGATCTGGTATGCATTGGCCGCCGCTTCTGCTGGAGTATTTCTCCACGCGGGCATTAAATTTCCGTGGTTTGTGTTCTTTCAAAAAGACTCTGGCCTACGTCCCGCCCCACCGCCACAAAATATGCGGGTTGCTATGGTAGTATTTGCCATTATGTGCATTTTGCCAGGCGCATTTCCACAGCAAACCCTTTATTTTATGCTGCCCGATGTGATTACTTATGAGGCGAATACGCTGGAGCATGTAGTGAACCAATTGCAGCTACTGCTCTTTTCCGGACTGGCATTTTTTGTGTGCCTGCCCTTGCTTAAACGCACCCCCACCATTACCCTCGATTTTGACTGGACATATCGCAGACTTCTTAAAGGATTGTTGATTATACTTGAAAAAATCACCTGTGCGGGATATACAGCAAGTAAATGTGCAGTGCAGCATAGTCTTCGATTCTTTGTTACCAGAGTTGCCCATCTAACAGGCCCCGGCGGTATTTTTGCCGAAACCAAAACTCTGGCCAATACCACTTTGATTGTGGCAACGTTGCTTGCTGGATATCTGCTACTTTATTACAACGTTTAAGGGAGGCCTCTCGTATGACCGATAAACCCACCGCAAAGCTGGATATCGAAGGTAAAGAAAAAATCGAACTGCCTATCTACCGCGCTGTAGAAGGCCCTAGCGTGATCGACATTAGCAACTTATACAAAGAAACCGGTTATTTCACCTATGATCCGGGCTTTTTATCAACCGCTGCCTGCGAGTCAAAAATTACTTATATCGATGGCGATGAAGGGATTTTGCGCTATCGCGGTTATGATATTGCCGATCTTGCAGAAAAAAGCGATTTTTTAGAAGTATGCTATTTGCTGCTTAACGGCGACCTGCCTACGGCAGAAGAAAAAGCAAAATTTGACCACACTGTGACCATGCACACCATGGTGCATGAGCAATTGCAATTCTTATACCGTGGATTCCCTCGGCGTTCGCACCCTATGGCGGTGTTGGTCGGTGCAGTTGCGTCGCTTTCTGCTTTTTATCACGATAGTCTGGATATCCAATGTGAACGTGAGCGCGAAATTTCGGCCTTCCGCATGATCGCAAAAATCCCAACACTCGCGGCGATGTCCTACAAATACTCCATTGGTCAGCCTTTTGTGTATCCTGATAATACCCTCAGCTATACTGAGAACTTCTTATACATGATGTTTGCAACGCCTTGCGAGCAGTACAAAGTCAGCCCTACCTTAGTGAAGGCGATGGATAAAATATTTATTTTGCATGCCGACCACGAGCAAAATGCCTCTACTTCTTCAGTACGGTTAACCGGCTCTTCGGGCGCCAATCCGTTTGCATGTATTGGTGCTGGCATTGCTTCGCTTTGGGGCCCTGCCCATGGCGGCGCTAACGAAGCGGTTATCAATATGCTGCTGGAAATTGGCGATGAAAAGAACATCCCAGAATTTATCGCCCGCGCCAAAGATAAAGACGATCCGTTCCGACTCATGGGCTTTGGCCACCGTGTGTATAAAAACTACGATCCACGGGCATCGGTTTTGCGCGAGACCTGCCATGAAGTGTTAAACGAGTTAGGCCAGCAAAACGAGCCGTTGCTAAAAATTGCTATGGAACTAGAGCGTATTGCGCTGGAAGATGAATATTTTGTAGAGCGCAAACTTTATCCCAATGTGGATTTCTATTCGGGTATTATTTATCGCGCCATGGGAATTCCGGCGCAGATGTTTACGGTGCTGTTTGCCGTGGCGCGCACCGTGGGCTGGATATCGCAGTGGAAAGAAATGATCGAAGATCCCGCTCAACGTATTGGCCGACCACGTCAGCTTTTCACAGGATCAGAGCCACGTAAATTTGTGGACATGAACCAACGTAAAGACAACAAAGCCGCCTAAGTTAATAGCAAAAGCCCGCCTCACACTTCCTACACAAGGAAAGTGGGCGGGCTTTTTTGTATCTATAATCTGGGCATTGCGTGGATATTACTAGCCTACATGCCATGCAATACACGGCTAGCAAACATCCAATGCATAAAAAAACCCGCGCCAGATGTGGAGCGGGTTTTTTAGCGAATCTGTTGAGTGATTCATCTATATTTTTAGCTATTAGCCGCGACCACCACGTTCTTGTTGGTCACGAGCTGCGCGCTCTGCTTCAACTTGTTCAGCATGTGATGGCTGTGGTGCTTCATTTTCTTCAACTACATTGTTTTCATCAGACATAATTCTCTCCTGTATCAATAGTTTTTACTATTTTAGTAGGCAAACCATTCGCCTACAGCCTCTATACCATAGCGCAACACTATTACGCTTTTATTACAAAAATACAAAAAGTCTTGTAAAATACTTATTTTTTAATCAATTGATTTTTCTAAGGTTTTAATTAACACCAAAAATATGTTAATCGCAAACCCGCAGTTGGCCGTGAGAATTTTTTTGAAAAAAAATTTAGAAGAAGTCGAGGCTGACAGAAAGAATCTTCTCTACCTTACGCACCTGATCCGAAATAGAGAGGATAATTAATCGGTCATGCTCGTTGATAACCGTTTGCTCTTCAGGGATAATAACCTCATCCCCTCTCAGAATCGCGCCTACCAGCACACCTTCGGGAAGCTCCAGCATCTCGATGCTTTTACCAATAATGGGCGAGGTTTCGAGTGCTTCTGCCTCTACAATTTCAGCTAATCCGTTACGAATAGAATGTACTGCCCGGATTTTTCCGCGCCGCACATGTTGCAAAATACTCGAAATAGTGGTTTCGCGTGGATTGATGGTGATTTCAATGCCCAAATTTGGCAGTAGCGGCACATATGAGTTATTGTTCACCAAGGTAATGTCGCGTTTGGCACCATAACGCTTGGCCAGCAGCGCCCCCAGAATGTTTACTTCATCGTCGTTAGTAACGGCAATAAAGGTTTCGGTAATGTCGGTATTCGCCTCCAGAAGAATATCTTTATCCAACCCGCTACCGTTAATAACGACTGTACGCGATAAACGCCCTACAATTTCTTCGGCGCGTTTTTTAGAGGCTTCAATCACCTTCACTTTGGTGCCGTGGTCGTTATGCTCCAATTCTTGCGCAACATACAGCCCCACGTTCCCCCCACCCAGAATAATCACACGGCGGGCTTCTTTTTCTTCGTGACCAAACAGCTCAAGAGCAGATTTTACATCGGCGTTATCCGCCACAAAATACACATCATCCCCCGCATTCAGCACCATATCGGGGCGCGGAAGCTTAAACTGATCTTTTTGCAATATACCTATGATAGACATTTTAAGCGATTGTGCCCGCTTCATCACCAAACTCAGCGGCAAACCCAGTACGGGGCAATCCAACATGCACCGCACTTCTATCACCTTCAGGCGGCCATCGCAAAACGGAATCATATCAATTGCGCCCGGCTCATGTAGGCGGCGCAAAATGGCGCGTGCGACTTCGCGTTCGGGCGAGATAATTACATCAATTGGCAAATGGTCGCCGCGATATAAATCGCTCCACACGGGGTCGAGATAATTTTGGTTGCGTACACGCGCAATTTTCATTGGCACATTAAACAAGGAATGCGCTACCTGACAGGCAACCATGTTCACTTCGTCATAGCGCGTTACTGCAATTATCATATCCGCTTCGGAAGCGCGGGCGCGTTCCAGCACATTGGGGTGGGACGCATAACCAACAATGGTGGTCACATCCTGCGTATCGCGGATTTTTTCAATGAGCTCTTCATTGATGTCAATAACGGTTACATCGTTATCTTCACCAGCAAGATGCTGCGCAATGCTTGCGCCCACCTGCCCTGCTCCACAGATAATTATTTTCACGCTATATTCCTTGCGCTGTTAGACAGCAGTATACTTGGTTGTACCAACACGGGTGTATTGTACCGTTAAGAGACTTTTTCCTCTGCCGTTATTCCTAGCATTTTTAGCTTACGATGCAAGGCTGAACGTTCCATGCAGATAAAAGAAGAGGTTTTTGAAATATTTCCACCAAAGCGATTAATCTGCGACATAAGATATTGCCGTTCAAACAATTCGCGTGCATCACGTAAAGGAAGCGCCATAATATCCTGTTTTAACTCCATTTGAAACGCGGCCATGGAGGAATCAAACAGATCCGATGGTAACATTTCTACCTTAATATGTTCTTTCATGCCACCCGGCGCCATAATCAACAACCATTCCATCACATTGCGTAGCTGTCGCACATTACCCGGCCAATCATAGCTTTGCAATGCGGCAAGAGTATCTTCCGAAAGCTTGCGTTGCTGCAACCCCGAAGATTCTGCTGCTCGACGCAGAAAATATTGTGCCAGCTCAGGAATATCATCGCGGTGATCTTTGAGCGCTGGCATCTTGAGCGGAACCACATTCAAGCGGTAATACAAATCTTCGCGGAAACGTCCGGCGCGGATTTCTTCGTTTAAATCACGGTTACTGGCTGCAATCACACGCACATCCACCTCAACCCTACGGCTCCCATGCAAACGTTCAAATGAGTTCTCTTGCAAGGCGCGAAGAATCTTCCCTTGCGTTTCCAGTGGCATGTCGGCCACTTCGTCTATAAACAAGGTGCCGCGATGAGCGCGTTCGAATGTGCCTATTTTTTCTGCTCCGCCGCCAGAGTTGCGGGCTTCTTGCCCAAAAAGCTCGGCATCTATCCATTCCGGCGACATACTTGCCGCATTAAGCAACACAAACGGCCCTTTGGAACGGCGGGATTTTGCATGAATCACCCGCGCCGCGACTTCTTTGCCGGTTCCTGCAGCGCCGGTAATCAATACGCGGCTATTGGTGGGCGCGACTTTATCTATAGTGGCGCCGATAGCATTAATGGCATTAGAGCTGCCCACCAGATTACATTCCGCGCTGGAGCGCAGGCGTAATTCTTCGTTTTCCTGACGTAGTTGGCTGGTTTCTAAGGCGCGCTTAATCACCAGTAGCAAACGATCTTCTTTGAAAGGCTTTTCAATAAAATCATACGCCCCCATCTGAATCGACGATACAGCGGTTTCGATATTGCCATGCCCTGAAATCATAATTACCGGCAATTGAGGGTATTTCTTTTTTGCCAGCTCCAACACGCCTAAACCATCCAACTCACTTCCTTGCAGCCAAATATCCAACACCAGCACCGATGGCACACGCTCTCCCAGCGCTTGCAATGCAGCATCGCTGCTGCCTGCCATACGTGTTCCGTACCCTTCATCGGAAAGAATATCGGATATAAGCTCACGAATATCTGCTTCATCATCGACAATCAGTACATCTGCTGCCATGCTAATCCCCTTTAGGCTTTGTTCTTATATCTTTATCGGCATTGCCGGTTTTATTTTTTCTTTTGGCCTTTCAACCGGAAAAACCAATCGCACCAACGCGCCGCCTTCGGGGCGGTTTTCCAGTTCGACTCGGCCATTATGGTCTTCCATAATCTTCTTCACAATTGCCAGCCCTAATCCTGTGCCCTTTGCGCGGGTAGTTACATATGGCTCAAGCAAGCGGTGGATTTGGTCACCGGGAAAGCCGATGCCGTTATCTTTCACCTCAATAAGGCAAACATCATCTGTTTGCAAACAGGCGACAACAATATGTCCGTTCGAACTTTCACTGTCACCTGCATCGTTTGCAAAATGTGCATCAATGGCCTCTGCTGCATTTTTTACAAGATTTGTGATGACTTGTCTAACTTGACTTGCATCAATTTCAGCAAATATTGGTTTTTCTGACAATTCCAACGCATAGGTTACGTTAGGATGCGCTGTTTCTTCAGAGAAAACTGCCCTTGATATTAAATCATTCATGTCCTCGCGAGAAAAACGGGGCGCTGGCATACGGGCAAAACCTACAAATTCCTCCACCATACGCCCAATATCCCCCACATGGCGGATAATTGTATCGGTATATTTAGCAAAATTCTCATGCTCACTTTCATCCAGTTGCTTAAGATACTTGCGTTTCAAGCGCTGTGCGGAAAGCTGAATCGGGGTAAGCGGGTTTTTGATTTCATGCGCCACGCGCCGCGCCACATCCGCCCATGCAGCATGACGCTGCGCCGTTACCATTGGCGTTATATCGTCAAACGTCAAAATATAGCTTTCGAGTTCGCCATCAAACTCCTGTGCCGCCAGACGCGCATGCAATGTAAGTGTTTTATCATTGCGCTGTATGGTCAAATCTGCTTGTTGCAGGCGGTCTGGTCGCGCCGCTACTTCCCGCATTATCGGTTCAATCTCTGGTAATATTTCATTCACAGCTTTTCCTGTCATATCCTCTTCGGCAGGCAAGCCCAACAGCTGCTGCGATGAACGGTTGTTCAATGTAATTACGCCAAAGCTATCCAATGCGATCACTCCAGCAGATACTCCTGATAACACTGCTTCGGTAAAGCGTCTGCGATTATCTAACTGGCGATTCGCCTTCATTAAATCGCGCCGCTGCGATGCCAGCTGATTTGTCATACGGTTAAATGCGCGGCCTAATGTGCCAAGCTCGTCATTATCCGGGCCTTCATCTACCCGCGTGGCATAATCACCTGCCCTGACGCGCTCGGCAGCTTCGACCAAATGCGAAATAGGTACCACCAGCCGCGCCGCAAAAAACATGCCGTACCATATTGCAGAAAGCAAAAGCAACAACGCCACCAGCACAAACATTATAGAAAATTGAATTTGTATGTTTGATAGCTGAGCGCGAACGGCGCGATACTCATTCACTGCAGATTGGGCGTTTTCCATATGCTCAACTACGGCGCGGTCTATTAATCGGCCAATAACCAAAAACGCATCGGGCATAGAGCGTAGCTTCATCACCGCACGAATTTTATCATCATCGGCAATTACCACAATATTTCCTTGTTCTGCACTATCTACCGCTTGTGGAGGCAGCCGCTCGAATGAAAGCGCAAATGTAAGGTTGGTATGTGCCAGCATCTGCCCGCGCTGTACGATTGCGGCCTCAACCAAGCCACGTAAATTCGCTTGAGCAGTAAGAATTTTACTCAAAGCATTGGGTGTGTTAGAGCCCTCATAAAACTCGCGGTCTAGCTCTGATACCATTGAGCGTACATCAGCTTTGATAATGTCACGATGCTCTTTAAGGTAAGCTTCTGCCACCACCACCGATTCTTCCAAACCGGTATTCACCCGTTCGCTAAACCATGCCTCGATACCAGCATTCAGGAAAAATGCAGAGAATCCCGCCACCATGATAGTTGGAATCATGGTAACGAGGCTGAACATCACCACAATGCGCATTTGCAGCCGCGATCCGACAGATCCACTTCGTAACTCCAGCCACAAGCGATATGCCCGATGAGCAACCACTGCAATAAGCGCCAATAACAACGCCAGATTCACCAGCGCCAGCGTAATAATCGTTTCAGGGTCAGGGCCAAAAGGGTTTTCGCTACGCGTCATTACCACATAGGTAGTAAAAGCTGAAGCAATGGCCGCAATAATAAGCAACAATGCAATATTACGGCTGAAACTAAACTTTTTACCCCGTTTAGCTATGACGCTTTGTGATAATGCAGTCCCTTCTTTTGCTGCCCCCTGAGTCATCGCCGCCCCGTTTTATGGCCGGTGTGATGCAGGTCAATTCCACGCTCTCTTAGCTTTTTGCGCAGGGTATTGCGATTTATTCCCAATATTTCTGCTGCCCGGAGCTGATGCCCCTCTACTTGTTCCATCATTACTTTTAGCAATGGCTTTTCCATCGAATCCAATACTCGCTCATAAAGTCCGGTAGCGGGCAAATCGCCCTTATGGGCAAGAAAATATTGTCGCAGATGCACCTCGATCATATCTTGCAAGGATTCGCTGTTGGCTTTTTTATTCGCCCCCAATGCAGTGGTGGCGATAGGGCGCAACGCATCGCGCACTATTGCTTCGGTAAGAGCAGGTTCAGACGAAAGCGCCGTAAGCCGGTAAATGAGGTTTTCCAATTCACGCACATTGCCTGGCCACGCATATTCGGTCAGTGCCGTAATAGCATTAGTGGTCAATCGCTTATCAGGTAATCCTTTTTTGCGTGCATTGGCAAGGCAATGCACCGCCAACGCTTCGATGTCTTCTTTGCGTTCACGCAGGGGCGGCACATAAATTGGCACAACATTTAAGCGAAAGAATAAATCTTCGCGGAATGCACCTTCCTGCACCAGAATTGATAAATCTCTGTGGGTTGCACATACAATACGTATATCTGTTTTGTGGGTTTGTGTGCTACCCACGGGCATATATTCACACTCTTGCAGAGCGCGTAGCAGACGTGTCTGGGCATCCAGAGGCATATCGCCAATTTCATCCAAAAATAATGTACCACCCTCGGCCTGCTCAAAGCGTCCGGCTTTGCGATTGGTTGCGCCGGTAAATGCGCCTTTTTCATGCCCAAACAATTCGCTTTCAATCAGATCGCGGGGGATAGCCGCCATATTTACCGCAATAAATGGCTTTTTACTACGTGGGCTTAATGTGTGCAATGTGCGGGCAATCAGTTCTTTACCAGTACCAGATTCTCCACGTAGCAGCACCGTCAAGTCCACCGGCACTAGCCGCGCCAGAATTTTATATACTTCCTGCATCGCCGGAGAGTGACCTATAAGCACATGCTCATCATCCGAGGATGTGCCTTCTATCGCTACCGCTTCATCGTCACCCAGACGGTCTGCAAGGGAGGTTTGTACACAACCCACCAGCGCATCTAAATCGAACGGCTTAGGGAAATACTCAAATGCGCCAAGCTCAGTTGCTTTAACGGCTGTCATCAGAGTGTTGTTTGCGCTTATGACAATGACAGGCAAGTCGGGGCGGGCGCTTTTAATGCGTGGCAAGAAATCCAGCCCGTTTCCTTTGGGCATCAGCACATCGGTAATTACCAGATCGCCTTTGCCTTCTTCTACCCAATTGAGCAAAATTTCTGCGTCATCGGTAGTTACCACATTAAAGCCTTCGCGCCGGATAGCCTGTGATAACACAGTGCAAATGGCGCGGTCATCATCCGCAAGTAAAACGGTAGGTCTGGACATAATGCATTCTTTTATTTTTGCCAGCGTTGTTTATAGCTGTATTTAACCGCCTTGTCAGGTGATTTTGAGAAATTCATGTCCGCGTGGTCACAGCTGGCAACTGCAACGAAAAAACCGTATTGCCGGGGGTGCTGGACTCCAACGCAATTACTCCACCATGATCTGCCACTACTTTTGCAACCACCGCCAGGCCCAGGCCTTTACCTGTGTTTTTTCCCGTTACAAACGGATCAAAAATCTGGCCGCGCATATCGTCGGCAATGCCACTGCCGTTATCACTTATTTGCACACATATGGGCAGGTTCACCAAAATCTCACTGCCCGCCATTGCCACACGATAACCACTACGATACGCGGTAGACAGGCTGATGCGCGGCACATGTACATCCTGCACCGCTTCTGCGGCATTTTTCACCAAATTCATTATTGCCTGAATAAGCAATTCGCGGTTGCCTTGTACTTCGGGTAGCGAGGGATCGTATTGTTCGAAAAATTCCACATGGGATGCCCAGCCCTGCTTGGCAATATTCGTAACATATCGCAGCACTTCATGAATATTCACCGCAGTGGTTTCTATAGGTTTTTGGGTAGAAAAATATTCCACCTGCCCCATCAATCCACTAATACGCTCTACCTCGCTGATAATCAAAGTTAGCAGCGATTTGTCATCTGCATCCTGCGTAGTTTTATGCAGCAATTGCGCCGCACCTTTGATGCCCGATAGCGGGTTGCGCACTTCATGTGCCAGAATATGCCCCATTACAGCCGCCGAGCGCATTGTGCTGCGTTGGTTCGCGTGATTTTCCAGTTTCTCGCTGGCGGCAATATTTTCCAGCACCATAATACGCCCAGATTGCGCGTTTTGCACAAAAGGCTGGCAGTTGGTAATATGCACATGTACTTTTGCCGTCTCACCGCTTCGCAAGGGCTTGAGGTGCAGATCGTACCCTTTTGCACCGTTATGATAATCTGTCGCTTGCAGCAATAACGCCTGCCATGACGAATCTAGATCGATAATTTCGGCCAGCAACCGGCCATGCATTACCTTGGCACTGACATTCAGCAAACGCTCAGCGGCGGCATTGGCATAAAAAATTCGATACGCATCATCCATTGCAATCAATGCTAACGGCAGCACATCACATACCGCATCCGCAGAAAATTCAGGTAATGGTGCTATAGGGTTGGAGGAAATCGGCATTGATTATGCCGCCTGCTCCGCAAGGTTTTTATTGGCGCGCAGTTCAATTTCGCCATCATAAAATTTTGCAATACGCTGCAAAATCTGCTTTGTATCCGTCATTTGATTTACTTCCAGCCGAAAAGCCGCAGAATTATGCATACCATTGGAATACCAGCCTACATGTTTGCGGGCAATGCGATAGCCAGCGTCTACACCATAATGCGAAAGCATATCCTCGTAATGCTCCAGCACAATGGCACGTAATGCAACCATATCCGGATCTGGTAGCTTTTCACCTGTACGCAGATAATGGGCAACCTGCCCGACAAACCATGGGCGACCATAGCTTCCACGGCCAATCATCACGCCATCTGCACCGGATGCTTCTATTGCACGGTCTACATCGTCATAGCTGTTAATGTCGCCATTAGCAATGACAGGCAACTTCACTGCCTCTTTCACTTCGCGGATAAATTTCCAGTCTGCATGGCCTTTATAAAACTGGCAGCGCGTACGGCCATGAACGGTCAACATCTGAATGCCCGATTCCTGTGCAATTTGCGCCAGCTTTGGAGCATTGCGATTCGCATCATCCCACCCCGTGCGCATTTTTAAAGTAACCGGAATTTTCACCGCATTTACAGTTGCTTCTAAAATTTTTCCTGCCAGTACTTCGTCGCGCATCAGTGAAGAGCCAGCATTACCATTTACAACTTTTTTTACTGGGCAGCCAAAATTAATATCAATTATGGTTGCACCGTTGGCTTCGTTCAGTTTTGCCGCTTCGGCCATGACTTCTGGTTCACAACCCGCAAGCTGCACCGCCATCGGAAATTCTTCCGGCTCGTGTTGCGCCATTTGCAAGCTGCGTTTGGTTTCCATAATCATAGCGCGGCTGGCGATCATTTCCGAAACCACCATACCAGCGCCATGACGCTTTGCTAAACGCCGAAACGGCAGATCGGAAACCCCTGTCATGGGCGCCAAAAGAACCGGATCTTTTACCTCTACCGAGCCAATTTGCAACGCCATGCGCAGTCTCCGTTAGTGATCTATTGCGAAATTATGTGGCGGTGCAAAAAAAGAACTGCATAACTTAGCGACTCAGGCTATAGTGCCACCACTTTATCCGCCTTATAGCTGAAAAACTGGCTTAATTCAACGATTTTTCGCCTTGTGATATCTTATGTCCCGCCCTTCTGAACGCATTATTGCCCTAATTGTTGCCGCAGGTGAAGGTCGCCGTATGTCAGGTGACACGCCCAAGCAATATTGCCAGCTACAAGGAAAAACGGTATTACGACGCTCGGTAGAGGCATTTTTAAAGCATCCGGCAGTAGATGATGTTTGCGTAGTGATTCATCCCGATCATGAGACACTATATTTGCAAGCGGTAGATGGGCTAAAACTACTACCGCCCATAATTGGTGGAGCTACGCGACAAATCTCAGTGCGCCATGGCGTCGAATATTTATCCGCGCAAGCGCTGGCTGATTTTGTATTGGTGCATGATGCCGCACGCTGCCTAATAGATGCAGACACCATAAGCCGCGTTATTTCTGCACTTATTGAGGGTAGTGCACAAGCAGTGGTACCAGCTATTGCTGTAAGCGATACGCTTAAAATCGTGCATAATTCGCATGTGGAATCCACTGTAGATCGCAATAAGCTTTACATGATACAAACTCCACAAGGATTTAAATTAAAAGACTTAAATGAACTCCATCTGAACGAAAGTTCAAAAAATATTACTGATGATGCAGGGCTTGCCGAAGCCGCTGGCATTGAAGTAAAATGCGTTGCCGGAAATAACAAAAATTTCAAACTCACACACCCAGAAGACTGGAGTCTTGCGCAGATGTATAGCCAGCAAAACCTCCTCCCCCGCACCGGATTGGGGTATGATGTACACCGCCTTATTGCCAGCAATGGCACAAGGAAATTATGGCTTTGTGGCGTCGAGATTCTGCACGACAAAGTGCTTGATGGCCATTCGGATGCAGATGTGGGCTTACACGCTCTAACCGATGCGCTACTGGGCGCACTTGCACTTGGTGACATTGGCACACATTTCCCCCCAAACGATGCTCAATGGCAGGGCGCAGATTCAGCAAAGTTTGTGCGCTATTGTTTAGAGCAGGTTCACGCTCGCGAGGCGCTTATTACACATGTAGACATTACATTAATATGCGAAGCGCCCAAAGTTTCTCCACATCGTGCAGCAATGCAAGAACGAGTGGCAAGTCTTTTAAATATATCAATTAACAACGTAAGTATAAAAGCCACAACAACAGAAAAACTTGGCTTTACTGGTAGGCAGGAGGGCATCGCCGCCCATGCTATTGCCACGTTACTGCATCCATATGAGACATTATAATGACAACAGACACCCCTCAAACTCCTTTATCATTCTTTCACCCCGTGTCGTTACTGGCCACATGGTTTGGTTCGGGCAAAAGCCCTAAAGCCCCAGGTACCATGGGCAGCATAGCCGCATTACCATTTGCCTATGCCATTCACACCCTCGCTGGTGCGCAGATTCTCATGCTGAGCTCGTTGATATTATTTTTTGTGGGCATTTGGGTGAGTGATAAATATGTCGAGGCTAACGGCACAAAACACGACCCTGGCGAGATTGTAATTGATGAAGTGGTGGGTGTGTGGCTCATATTGGTAGCTCTTCCCATTACACTAAACGGCTATATTTTTGGTTTTTTGCTGTTCCGAGTCTTTGACATTTTTAAACCCTGGCCTATTTCGGTGTGCGACAAACATGTGCCAGGGGGGTTCGGCATTATGCTGGACGACCTGCTTGCCGCCATCTACCCCGTGTTAATTATTGGTCTACTCGTCATATTTTGCGGCATCACTGGCCAAACATGGATGTCAGATTTTTATGAGTTTTTAGGAAAAAATGGTTTCTGATCCCCAAGTTTTGCGTAAAGCTGAAGCGCTGCTTCTGGCTTGTCGGTCGCATGGCATCACCTTAGCCGTGGCAGAGTCCTGCACCGGCGGATTACTCAGCGCCACCTTGACCGAAATAGCGGGATGCTCTGATGTATTTATAGGCGGAGCCATCACATATTCTAATAAATCAAAGCATGATGTATTGAAAATAAGCACCGAATTAATAAATGAATTTGGTGCCGTATCTAAACAAGTAGCCAACAGCATGGCAAGCCAAGCCGCGGCCATTTTTCAATGTGAGCTTGCTGTGGGTATAACTGGCATTGCTGGCCCCAGCGGCGGCACAAATAATAAACCTGTAGGAACAGTACATCTGGCCACATGCTACAACAACATAATGGCGCATAGAGCCTGCCATTTTAGCGGATCTCGCAGCGATATACGCCTAGCATCGGTTGCCATGGCGCTATCCATGCTATTGGAAACCATTGGTGATTCAAAAAACGTTTAATTCACCCGCTTCTTATGCTTGCCATTACGAAAATGCTTCGCCCAGTCTTTTTTCTGGCTTTGAACGGCACGAGTAAGTGCCAGTGCATCCGGCTCCACATCATCGCTCACCACACTACCTGCGCCAATTATGGCACCTGCCCCTACTGAGACCGGCGCTACTAAAGAGGTGTTAGACCCAATAAACGCCCCTGCTCCAATACGGGTACAATGCTTATCATAGCCATCATAATTACAGGTAATGGTTCCTGCACCAATATTGCTATGCGCACCTATATAGGCATCACCGATATAGCTGAGATGATTTACTTTAACGCCGCTTTCAAGGGTGGATTTTTTGATCTCCACAAAATTTCCCACATGGGCAGCCTCGCCAACCTCTGCACCGGGACGTAAACGAGCATAAGGGCCAATAATCGCATTGTTGCTAATATGCGCCCCATCAATATGGCTAAATGAGCGAATCTCAACGTTATTACCCACTTTTACCTGCGTCCCGAAATACACATAGGGATAAACCACAACATCCGCAGCAAGTTCGGTATCGTGGCTAAAGAACACGGTTTCGGGAGCAATTAACGTCGCTCCGTTTTGCATTGCTTTTTTACGCAGTCGGGTTTGCAAAATACCTTCTGCTCCTGCCAGCTGATCGCGGGAGTTCACACCCAACACCTCAGCTTCTTCGGCTTCTGCTACTGCACAATGCAGACCTGTACTACGCGCCACCTTAACAAGGTCGGTCAGGTAATATTCCCCTTTAGAATTTTTATCATCAATTTGCGCCAATAGCGGCAGCAATTTGCCGCCTTTAATCGCCATAACCCCCGAATTACATAAGCCTATATCCCGCTGCACCGGCGATGCATCTTTAAATTCCACAATTTCTTCCAGCTCACGGCGGCTATTTATAACCAAACGTCCGTATTCAGCCGGATCGGCAGGGTACATACCCAGCACCGTCAATACTGGCTCAGCAATAGGGTTGTTTAGAGTGCCCAACATACGCACCAATGTTTCAGATGTGATAAGCGGTGTATCACCAAACAACACCAACACATCACCTTTAAAGTCTTTCAAATGCTTTTCTGCTGCCATGACAGCGGCAGCAGTGCCATGTTTTTTTCCATCTTGCACCGCGAATATGCAATCCGGATAGGCCTCCTTGGCCGCAACACGCACTTCGTCCATCTCGGGCGCAATGACCACACACACCTTGCTGGGCTTCAAAGCCGCCACATTGTGCAGAACATGGCATAACATGGCCTTTCCCGCCAGCGGATGCAGCACCTTGGGTAGCGAGGAGCGCATGCGCGTTCCTTTTCCGGCAGCAAGAATTATAACAGCGCAATCTTGCGAGCTAGGGAGTGATGTTTGGGCTTTATTGCTCATGGGAATCAGGGTATCGTTATGATTAAAATTGAAATAGTTTTACCGTAAAAGGACACATTTGTAATGGATTTTCTGTGGATCGCCCCCACCCTTTTTTCGCTGCTATTGGCGGCTGCTTGTATTTTTCTTTTTCAAAGTCGCGAAAGAATGGCACATAAAGTTTCGCAAGCCACTGCCACAAATGAATATAACAAAGAATTACTGGCTGAGCGTACAGCATTAAAAGAAAGGTTGGAGTCAGAAACGCAAGCGCGTTATGAAGCGGATAAACAGCTGGAACTGATTCGGCAGCGTATGGACGATATGCAGCTGCGTATGCGCGATTGGGATACACAACGCGAAGAAAGCGTCAAAGCCGCAAAAGCCGCTATTTTAGAAGCAGGTGGGCATATGTCCAATAAGCTACTTGAAGATCATAAGCGCGAACAGGAAGTCACGAAAAAAGAGCAAGAAGCAAGGGTCAAAGAAACCACAAAAACCTTGCTGGAACAAGTAACTCATATTACACAATCGGTTAGCACCTTGCGGGAACAAACGCAAGATACACAAAAGCGTATGGAAACCGTGTGGCAAGCCCTCTCTAGCCCCTCAGGTGCTGGGCAGTTGGCAGAAATTGGTTTGGAAAACACCCTCAAAAACTTAGGGCTGGAAGCTGGCCGCGACTTTATTATGCAATATGCACTATCCGATCAGGACAGTGGCAGTCGGCTACGTCCTGATGCTTTGCTATATTTACCGCAAGATGTAGTGATTGTAGTGGATTCCAAAGCCTCCAAATTTGTACTGGATATTGCAAAGGCAGAAAATGAAGTCGACCATGCAGCCGCCCTTGACCGCTTGAAAACCACAATGAACCGCCATTTAAAGGAGCTATCCAGCAAGGATTATAGCAATGCGGTACTAAATCAATTCAAAGCATCGGGCAATGGCTCACATATACGGGTGATGCTGAATGTGATGTATTTGCCCAGCGAATCAGCACTCGAACGACTAAAAGAAGCCGACCGCGACTTTGCAGAAAAGGCCGAAAAAGCAGGTATTATTCTTGCTGGGCCTGCGAGTCTACATGGCCTGTTTACGCTGGCGAAGCTACAAATAGCCGCCGCAAAACAGGCTGAAAATTATGATGCGATTGTAGAAAGCATCGAAAACCTAATGGAAAGCACCGCTACGGTATTGAACTATGCCGATAAAATTGGTGCCAATATCAAAAAAGCTGCCGATGAGTTTAACAAAATGGCCGCCAGTGCCAATCGCCGTTTAATACCGCGTATGCAGAAACTGACAAGCCTTGGAGTGAAGCCCGCACGTAATAAAGCACTTCCTAGCCCCATTATGAGCTATGACTTACGTAGGCTGGATGATGCAATGAGCTTTGATATGGAAAGTGACGATGAACAAAAAGTAACGGCACTGCCCACTCATAAGAAAGAAAGTGCGCAATAACCACAGAGGCTATTGACTGGTATATCCTGAAGAATGGAAACTAGGCGTAGCGGTATTGCTCCCCGCTCCCCCTTTACAATCTCCCTGCCACATGCCTTGGATATTTACCACACCACGTATAGCTGTGGTTTTTGTGGTGTGCATAAGGAAGTTTACGTTACCAGTATAGGCATGTTGCGATAACGGCGTAATAACCCCATTTGCTTCGACCTTCATACCGTTTTGATAGCAAACCATCTGCCATTCGGTGCGCTCATTGGTCACAGTAGCATTATGAATGGTGCATTGCCCGCGCATGGCGGTTACGGTATCAAGATTTTCCTGATTATCGAGCAATTCCTGAGTGAGACACTGGTTTGCCGTATAGGGCAATGGTGGCAACTCAGAGGGCATACCCTGCATACGGGTAGAGGTGCGAATTTCCCACATACCAGCGCGTAGCGCTGTATAGGATTTACTGCTGGCATATCCATAACCGCCACTACCCATGGATTGCGGAAATGCCACACTGGGAACTATTGTTAATGCAACAATAACTCCAGCCCATATAGCCGAAACAAAAAACTTACGATCTGGCAAAGAGGAAAAGAGGAATTCCTACGGGTTAAGAGGAGTCGGACACAAATTTAGAGAACACCCTAGTAAAGCGCACACAAAAACGCCATATAATTATTAGGAATTATGTTGGAAAAACAACTTGCCTTTTAAAAAACTCAACCCGCAATTTGAGTGCTTAATTAAATGGTAGTCTGGCACGTAAAGCAGCGCCCAGCGTACCGTCATCCAAATAATCTAATTCACCGCCAATGGGTATTCCTTGGGCAAGCCGTGAAATACTTACATGACAATCACTCAACTGCTCAGTAACATAATGCGCTGTGGTCTGTCCTTCAACTGTTATATTCGTTGCAAGGATCACTTCTTTCACATTTTCATCTGCTGCACGCGCTGCAAGCTGGGGAATGTTTAGCTGCTCAGGGCCGCGCCCTTCGATAGCAGATAAAGTTCCACCCAGCACATGATAGCGTCCGCGATAGGTATTGCTGCGTTCCATCGCCCATAAATCTGCCAGCTCTTCGACCACACACAACAATGCTGGATCGCGCCGCTCATCGCTGCAAATATGGCAGGGGTTCACCGTATCCACATTGCCGCAAGTGGTGCAGGTTACCACGGATTCAGCGGTGCGTTGCAACACTTCTATGAGCGGCATCAGATAGCGCTCTGGTTGGCGTATCATCTGCAACACCATGCGCCGCGCCGAACGTGGACCAATGCCCGGCAATTTAGAAAATTGCTTAATCAGGGCGTCTATATCAGAGGGGGGCTGCATAATCGCCTGCGTTTACAATAGCTAAAATAGAGTTACAAGGCTTGTCAATAACAAGCCATCGCCAAACCAAAACACTCATGCTTAGAATGGCATTTTCATTCCGGGGGGCAAACCCATGCCGTTAGTCATTTTTTGCATTTCTTCATTGGCAGATTCATCCATTTTGGTTTTGGCATCATTAAATGCGGCAATCACCAAATCTTCGAGCATTTCTTTTTCATCGGCATCAATGATTTTTGGGTCAATGTCGAGCTTGCGCAATTCGCCTTTGCCACTCACTACGGCTTTCACCATGCCACCACCGGCAGAGCCTTCCATTTCGCGGTGGCCAATTTCTTCTTGTAACGATGCAAATTTGGTTTGCATTTCTTGTGCTTGTTTCATCATTTTCTGCAAATTCATGGCAGTTTACTCCTCAAGAGGTTCAAAATCATCAGGGTCAGATATTTCTGTTTCAATGTGTACAGGCTCTGGCTTGGCAAAATCAATTACTTTTGCGCCTGCAAAATTATTCAATAAAGTTTGCACCAGTGGATGTGTACGCGCCTTATCCAATTCGGCCTGTTTTTCTGCTTCGGCTTGGGCGTGAAGACTTGGCTGGCCAGATTGTGCAGAAATAGCGACAATCCACCGTGTATTTGTCCAGTCACTCAGGCACTTGCCCACACGACCAGCAAAATCATTCGGCACATTCTGCGAGGTGTTCAACTCTAAACGCCCTTTTTCAAACTGCACCAACTCACAATTATGGTGTAAATGCGTCCACAACACCAGCTCACGGTGCGCATTGAACAACGCAACTAAATCTTTAAAATTTTGTGGATCTTCAATTGCCTCTGCAACAAAATCGCTTTGCATTTCGGGCGTAGTTTGCAACGCCGCTTGCGCGCCACCATTTCCACCATAAGCAGTAACACCTTGGGGCGATGCAGGGGCTTTTAAGGCTGTCCCTTTTGCATCCGCACTGGAGGATACATTACCCGCCGCTCCGTGGCCAGAAGCTGATACCGTCGCATTGGGCAGTGTATCGTCTTGCAAAGTGCGTATAAGCTCTGCGGGTGTTGGCAGGTTGCTGGCATGCATTAACCGCACCAATACCATTTCGGCAGCCATATATGGATTGGGCGCCAAACGTGCTTCTTGCAAGCCTTTGCTTAATATTTGCCAAGCGCGGGTAAGATGAGCAATCCCCATATCTGCTGCAATTTTTTGTGCAGCATCACGCTCCTGCTGGGCAATTTCAGGGCTTTGCGCTAAGTCAGGTACCAACTTAATACGTGTGGTTAAATGAATAAGCTCCATGAGTTCCTGCAACACATATAACGGATCGGCACCATCGTCATACTGCGCCTTAAAGCCATGCAATGCGTGCGTGGTTTCACCTGATAATAAATGGGCTAGCAACTCAAAACTACGCGAACGATCTGCCATGCCAAGCATTCCGCGCACCAGATTTAACTCTACTTGTGTAGTGCCACTTTCATCAGTGCCATGCGCTATTGCCTGATCTAACAACGATAATGCATCACGCACCGAACCTTCAGCCGCATTGGCGATAAGCTTAAGCGCATCCGCATCGGCAGTTACTGCTTCTTTTTCGCAAATGCGTGCAAGATGTGCTGCCAGCTCGTCGCTATCTACCCGCTTGAGATCAAATTTTTGACAGCGCGACAAAATAGTCACCGGAATTTTGCGCAATTCAGTAGTAGCAAAAATGAACTTCACATGAGGTGGCGGCTCTTCGAGGGTTTTAAGCAGTGCGTTGAACGCACTGTTCGAGAGCATATGCACCTCATCAATAATATAGATTTTAAAACGTGCATTTGTAGGTGCGTAATGCACCGTTTCTATCAAATCACGAATATCGCCCACTCCCGTACGGCTTGCGGCATCCATTTCGATCACATCCATATGCCGGTCTTCTGCGATCATTTTGCAATTTACGCATACACCGCAAGGCGTAATGGTTGCAACGCCATTGCCATCTTCGCCAATACAATTGAGAGCACGGGCAATAATACGGGCGGTCGTGGTTTTGCCCACTCCGCGTATACCAGTAAGCAAAAACGCATGGGCTAATCGTCCGGTTTTAATAGCATTGCTCAGGGTACGCACCAACACATCCTGCCCAATCAACGACTCGAAGCTGGACGGGCGGTATTTTCGCGCCAAAACGCGATAACCTGCATCGTTGGAAATATCTTCACCTAATAGATTCATGCGAATTATCTTTGTGTATGTATTTTCCGTTCAAGCGCCACTAAGGCTTGCGCCAAACGGTCGGCGGCGGCCAGTCGGCCTTGCCATTTTGCTATTAAAGCAAAATGGAATTCTTGTTCCCTGCGCAAAGCTTCGTAACTCGGCCAGCAGGCCGAGCAGCATGAGCTAGCGAAACATCATTCATCTACGTGCCAGAAGGCACGAAGGGAACAAACAAAATGACTGGTGACGACCCGCTTCGGATGCCGCCTTGGCTGCTACCTTTCGGTCCTGACCAGGTAAACGGTGGAAACGCCCGCCACCAGCCAAACGGTACTATAGTTTTGCATAGCTCATGGTGCAAGTATTAGTTTTTCTATATCGCATTCCCTGTTAAGCAGCATGATATGCGCAAAAAACACTAGTCAAAGTCAGCGCTGCTCTGGTACAAAAGCTGTTTATATCTTTCAAAGATGCGTTGTTTATGCAGATTAAAGAATGGCTAAAATCATTAGTGCGCAACCGCGCAGCAGAGCTAACAGGTACGGCGCTTATCATGTTTGCTTTGTTCATTGCCGTGTCGATAATCAGCTATCATCCGGCAGACCCTTCGGCCAATGTTGCCACGGATATTCCAGCCGAAAACTGGGCAGGCTTTGCCGGTGCGTTTGCCGCCGATTTAATTATGCAGTTTTTTGGATTGGCAGGAATTTTGCTCATTGCCGTTCCGCTGGCGTGGGGCATCAAGCTTTTACACAAAAAAAACCTACACATGCCCTCTATACGCGTAGCGTTGTTGTTGCTTGCCGTTCCTACATTGGCAGCATTGCTTAAATGGATTGAGGCACCCATTTCGTGGCCAATACAACGGGGTTTGGGCGGCGTTGTAGGCGCCGTTAGCAAAGAAGCGCTATCTTCCGCCATTGGCTCTACCACCGCGCTTATTGTGCTTTTGCTTTTATTTGCTGCATTATTGTATTTTGCATTTGGACTAAAACTACGCGAATGGCAGTGCGTTTGGCACAGCAGCGCCCGTGGCTTTAGTTTTATTGGCACTGGCGTTCGGCTGTTGCGCTCGATTTGGATGGGACGCAGCGAACCTGCTCCTGAAAAAGAAAAAAAGCCCCGCAAAGCCAAAGTATCCTATAAAACAAAAACCGACCCTGCCGAAGAACGGGCAATTCCTGTACTCAATACGGCTGCCGATGATGCAAAAAAGCGGGTACAAACACCCGCCCCACGCAAAAAATCAGCCGCAGCTCCACAGCAATCATCGTTTGCGCTACCAGATGGCAATGGCATTTTTCAATTGCCTCCTATTAATATTTTATCCCACGCTGACAACAAAGTGAAACGCCCCACCGAATCTTCGTTGGAACAAAACGCGCATTTGCTGGAATCTGTTTTAAGTGATTTTGGAGTGAACGGAGAAATTGTTAAAGTTCGCCCCGGCCCTGTGGTTACGCTCTATGAGCTTGAACCCGCAGCAGGCACAAAATCGGCGCGGGTTATCGGACTGGCAGATGATATTGCTCGCTCCATGAGCGCTATTTCCGCGCGTATTGCTGTGATTCCCGGGCGTAATGCCATTGGCATAGAGCTGCCCAATGCTAACCGCGAAATGGTATCTTTTCGCGATATGATGGAAGATGACAATTTTGCTAAAGGCAAAAACAAACTGGCACTAGCACTGGGCAAAGACATTGGCGGCGATCCGGTAATTGCTGATTTGGCCAAAATGCCACATTTATTGGTGGCAGGTACGACAGGGTCGGGTAAATCAGTGGCCATTAACACCATGATTGCCTCGCTGCTTTATCGTATGACGCCCGAAGAATGCCGCTTTATTATGATTGACCCAAAAATGCTGGAGCTGTCCATGTATGATGGCATTCCGCATTTGTTATCACCGGTAGTTACCGAACCTGGCAAAGCCGTTGTTGCATTGAAATGGACAGTGCGCGAAATGGAAAACCGCTATCGCCTGATGAGCAATCTGGGAGTGCGTAATATTGATGGCTATAACAAGCGAATTATCGAAGCTAAAGCCAAGGGGTCGCAGCTAACCCGAAGCGTACAAACCGGATTTGACCCAGATACCGGAAAGCCGGTAATTGAAGAAGTGCCGCTAGACATGAATCCTCTGCCCTATATCGTGGTAATAGTGGATGAAATGGCCGACCTGATGCTGGTTGCAGGTAAAGATATCGAAGCCAGTATACAACGCTTGGCGCAAATGGCTCGCGCCGCAGGAATTCATATTATTATGGCTACGCAACGCCCATCGGTAGATGTAATTACCGGCGTGATCAAAGCGAACTTCCCAACTCGCATCAGCTTTCAGGTAACATCCCGCATCGATAGCCGCACCATTTTGGGCGAACAAGGTGCAGAAACACTTCTGGGTATGGGTGATATGCTTTATATGGCAGGTGGTGGACGCATTACCCGTGTGCATGGCCCGTTCGTAAGTGATCAGGAAGTAGAAACTCTGGTAGCTTTCCTCAAAGCACAGGGCAAGCCGGAATATATCGAAACCATCACCCAAGAAGAAGATGAAACCAGCGGTGTGGATGGCATTGGCGATGTTGGCGGTGGTAGCGAAGAAGACCAGCTTTTCCAGCAAGCCGTCCAAGCCATTGTCCGCGACAAAAAGGTATCGACCAGTTACATACAACGCAGCTTACGCATAGGCTATAACCGCGCCGCAGATATTATGGATCGCATGGAGCGTGAAGGCATTGTCAGCCCCCCCAACCATGCGGGCAAACGCGAATTATTACTGGAGTAATTCGCATGTATACTATTCGCCCCATGCATGCCGAAGATAATGCGGCATTCTTGTCCGTCATTCAGCAATGTGTTCTGGAATATGGATACACCCATTCGCCTTATGTGGTGAATGCAGAAGACGAAAGGGATATTTTTGGTGCATTCATCAGCGAAAACAGCGCCATATATGTTATTACCGATGCGGCAAATAATATACATGGCGGCGGGGGATTCGCTCCGGTGTCAGGCGCAGAAAATATCTGCGAAATCAAGAAAGTGTATTTTTCACCGAGGGTTCGCGGACTTGGCATGGGTAAAAAGCTGGTAACACAACTTATGCAGGAAGCCGCTTTGCAGCATTACACTATGCTTTACATCGAAACCGTGCCCGAAATGGAAACCGCCGTTGCATTGTATGAAAAATTAGGATTTACGCACTGCAAGCGTAAAAGCACTACCGGACATGGCTGTTGCAGCGTTTTTATGCAACGCCCCATAAATTGAAAGAACGATAATGAAAAAGCTGATCCTCACATTTTGTACCGCCGTAATATTTATGGCTCCGGCCTACGCCGCGGTCACAAAAAAAACATTTACTGCAACCGACAAAGCCGCCATTGAACGGGTGGAGGATTATCTTTCCGATATTAGCACCATCGTGGCAGATTTTGTGCAAATTGCACCTGATGGTGGCATGGCTGATGGTAAATTTTATCTTTCTCGCCCGGGCAAAATGCGTTGGCAATATAACCCGCCCACGCCAATTTTAATGGTAGCTGATGGCAAGTTTCTCATTTTTTATGATTATGAACTCGACCAAACCAGCTACATTCCCTTGCAAGAAACACTTGCCGGCTTCCTTGCACGTGACTCGGTAAAATTTGGTAGCGACGTGATTGTCACCAATGTTACCCATGGCGAAGGAAGCTTACGCCTGTCAGTGGTGCAAAAAGCACGGCCTGATGATGGCAAGCTCACATTGGAATTTGCAGATAATCCCTTGCAATTGCGCAATATGAAAGTGGTGGATGCCACTGGTCAGGAAACCACTGTTTCGCTTGCTAATGCCCGCTATGGCCAAAAGCTGGATAAAGAATTATTTGTATTTGAAGATAAATCTACCGCGCCGCGCATAGGTAAATCCGGCAAAACAGGAATTCAGCGCTAGTGTCATAATTGTTTCACATATCTGTGCTATTTTGCGGCAATATATAAAAAATTGTTTCAGAACGGTAGCGCATGAAAAAGAAATCTAATTTCCATGATTTAGGTGACGGAATATGCGTAGTGCAATTACGCGATATTGTGTCCGAACAGTTCGACTATGACTGGTTTAAGCAAAGCGTTACAGAAGACACCTCGGTGGACGCCGACTATAAACAAAGCGTCATTAATGTATTTAATCCTGACTCTTACGTTGCTATTTACAAAGGCAATGTAGGAGAGGCATTAGACGCTAAGCTTATGCAAAAAGGCGTAAATGCAAATATTAAAGAACATATAGACTACAATCTCCCCGATGAGATCGCAGACGCTATAACGCCTACTCCCCTGCCCGATGACCATCCCACCAGCCAAATGTGGAAAGAGGTGTGGGATAAAACCCTCCAGCATTTTGCAGCCGAAGCGGTGGAATATGAAGCAACAATGCAACGCAAGGGCAAACCCATTACGGAAAATGATACAGGCTATCCTGCGGTTGCGCCGCCAATATATTTGGATGAAGATTTACTCACCGTTAGTGCCGTGGCAGGGATGCTTTCACCTGAAAGGTTTGGCGCGGCGATATCAAAGGATTTTACAACCAACCTCACCCCGGAAGAACAAAAAGCCGTATTAGCCCATGAGGCTTTCCATGCATTCGAACCTGTATTACGAGGGCAAGAACCACAAGAAACATATAGCGACTCGCAGTGTCCCTTAAGAAAATTAACCTCTTCATCACAAACCTTCGAAACCCGCGCCGATCATCATGCAGCGCGCTTGGGTATGGGTAATGCGCTGCAAGAAGCCTTACACAAAGGCGATGAAATAGATGAAAAAACATTTGACGATCAAAACCGTTTGCTAAGTTATCTGAAATATAGCGGTTTTTCTTTAGATACAGACACAGTTTTGGATTTACAGCGCGACCTGAATACCGAGAAACCACCGCAAAATTTGGTGACAACAACCTTTTTTGAGCCAATTTCACGTGCGGCGCAGTCAAAAGCGCTAATTAGCAAAGTTTCTCGATTCAATCAATTGGTAGAAAATTGCGGTGAGGAAGAGCCACAAAAAGATACTTTCTTAACCCGCTTAGCCAAAGCCCAAAGAGTGCGTAGCGACAGTCATCCTGATCCTATCACCCGTTTTGGTGCATTATTGCGCACACCCGAATGTCAAGGATGCACCAGCGATGACCCGCGCCGCTCACATAACGATCGCATTAAAACTATTTCGCCCACTGGTCTGCAAGGCTTTCAACGCTAAGCATTGAACCGCCGCAAAATATCAGCTAAAGTCTAGCTCCATAATTTTAGGAGAAAACTATGCCGAGTTTTGATGTGGTGTCAGAAACCAATATGTCTGAAGTAGACAACGCCTTGCAAATGATGAGCCGTGAAATCAGTCAACGCTATGATTTTAAAGGCTCAAAATCCAGTATCGAACGTGATCAGGAAACGCTTACCCTCGTGGCAGATGACGATTACAAACTCGGTGCGATGCATGATTTGCTGAAAATTCATCTTACTCGCCGCAATGTAGATACCCAGGCGCTGGATTTTAAAACCAAAGAAGCAGCCAGCGGCAACACCATTCGGCAAAAAATAATTGTCAAGCAGGGCATTGATCAGGAAACCGCAAAGACCATTACCAAAGAAATAAAAGCCAGCAAAATGAAGGTGCAAGCCTCGATTCAGGGCGACACCGTTCGAATCACCGGCAAAAAACGCGACGACCTGCAAGAAGCAATTGCACACATTAAGACCTTGAAAATTCAGCTTCCGTTACAATATATAAACTTCAGGGACTGATTTTATCGTTAAACATGAATTCGACATGCTGTCCTTATAACTAATTTAATTATCGTCATAGAAACTTCACACAATAACGGTCAAAGTTTGTTATGATGTTTAATACATCTTCTGAATTCCTCTGGATTTAGAAGTTTTGCATAAGGCGGAGGTACTATGCGTACAACAAAAGAACTGATGGAATTGAACGAAATGGTCGCCTCATTAGGTGACCTTGGTAATGCGGCATATATAAAAACCGTACCCGCAGATAAAGGTACAGGATATGCCCTGTTTGCTGCCGATGGAACACAGCTTGCTGTATTCCCCAGCCGTGAAGCCGCCTATTTCACTGCCCGCCAGCACGATCTGGAGCCCGTAAGCGTACATTAATTTATTGCAGCTCTATCTGCCAATCACGCGACAGCACCGTTTGTTTCCAAACATTCTCATAACGCAACAACGTTACATTGACGGTATATACTCCCGCAGGCCAATGAGAATATTGTGCTTGGCGTTGTGCCGTGAGCGTTTCGAATGCCAAAGAGAAATGGCGATTATAAGTGAGCTTTTTCTCTACCATCATTTTCCCATCGGGTGCAGTCATAGTAAGCAAAACCACATCATGCGTGCGTATGCCCATCAACTCTACCCAAAAATATATTGCTGCATTAGTCGCCTCTAAAAATTTTGGCGGCTCATAACGCTGGCGTATTTTTTCAACATCGGGTTCTTTGGCGGTGAATCCTCCAAAAATAATATCTGTAGCAATATACGGTAGTTGTTCTAATGCTTTTTCGCTCCACAAATTATAACGCTCATGCGGCTGGCAATTATAACTTTTATTGTGCCCTACAAAAGGATCTACCGGACGGTTATGATGACGCAACTCATAATGTAAATGCGGAAAAATACTTTTACCGCTTGCACCCATACGGCCAATTACCTGCCCCGTAACTACGTCATCAGCGGGTTTTACAGCCATGGCTTTTGGATCCAAATGGCAATAGATGCTCTGCCAACCCGCTCCATGATCAATGCGTATACTCGCACCGCACTCACTGCGCGTTGAAAACTTCAGCAGCTGCAACAAAGGTATATCACCTTTTTGTATCTCAGGTTGATAGGTCACCATCTTGACCCGCCCGTTATTGGTGGCAAGTACACGTATATGGGAGTCTAATGCATCAAAGTTTTTTACGCGAAAATCCGTGCCGTTATGGTCGTCATAAGTCATGCTACCGCAGTTATAATCATGAAAACTGCCTGCTGCCGCATCATGATCAACATAGTTTTGAATAAAACAGTTTTCGCCAAGTTTGCATTCTACCGGCAAATGCAAATCCATTCCTGCCCATGCAGGCATTGACCACAGGGCAAAAACAGCAAGCGCTATTGCCCGTATATTCATGCACCCACCATAATCGTAAATTCGCGCTCTATAACAGCGTTGCCATTGCGCTCAAGCCGTAATTTTCCTGTGTACTTTCCTGCAGGCCAACCCTGTTTATTTATTTTACCAATAAAATAATTCTGTGTAGCGCGATTATTTTCTATGCCATTACTTTTTTCTACCACCACTTCGCCAGAGGGATTATGCAGTGACAAATGCGCAGTATCACCGCGCTGCACACCGTACATATTCACCCAAAAAATCAAAACAGGCTCTTTTCCAGAAAGCGAAGTATTGTGATGCAATCCTTTGGCCAGATCGTTGGCTTTGATTTCTTTATTGGTAAATCCGCCGCCTAATAATCCGGTAGGCTTATAAGCAAGTTGCTTTGCCGCCTCTGCCGACCATAATGGCTTCAGATTTTCTATGCTACATGGCTCGCCTAGCGCTGTACCTGAATAAGGGTCGATATGCTTTCCGTCTTTTTCGATACTCAGATGCACATGAGGAAATTCGGTATTTCCTGTAAGACCAATTTTACCCAACACGTCTCCTGTGGTGACTTTTTGGCCTTTTTTAACGGTTACGCTACCGTTTTTCATGTGGCAATATTGGGTTGTCCAACCATCAGCATGGCTAATGCGTACACCATTACCGCATTCCTGATTTTTAATTACCGGTGCGCGATCTTTCACCCCGTCTCGCTTGCCCAACACCACACCATCCGCCACCGCCAGAACAGATATGGATGTGTTCATTACGCTTTCATCTACTGCGCGAATGTCGGTGCCTTTATGGCCATCGTAGCTCAGATGCCCACAGGTAAAATCGTTATACGCTTTATCGCCTTTTGCGCTGTCGTGATCCACATAGTTTTGCACCACACATTTTGTGCCCATTTCGCATTCCACAGGCATGGCAATTTCAATAGCATACGCAGGGGTAGCAAGCCCCACAAACAAGGTTATATAATGCCCTATATGCATATTAGCCTCCTAGTTTTAAATCAGTAATTACAGGCACATGGTCTGAAGGTTTTTCCCAGCTGCGCATATGCGACAAATGGCGCACCCCCGCAAAAGCATCTTTTAGCGCCGGTGTCAGCCAGATATGATCCAGCCTTCTTCCACGGTTAGATTTCTCCCAATCGCGATTACGATAGCTCCACCACGAATAAATTTTTTCCTCTGCCGAAGCATCAATACGCGCCGTATCAATCCAGTTTTGTGTATCATATACCGCTTGCAGCTTTTCGACTTCGACAGGCGTATGCGAAATAATTTTCAATAATTGTTTATGCGACCATACATCATGCTCACCGGGCGCAATATTAAAATCGCCTACCATAATGGTTTTACTGCCATTAAAGCGTTTATCAGTAAAATAATCGCGCATGGCATCTACAAATTTTAACTTAAAAACAAATTTATCATTAGTCTCTATGTCTGGCACATCTCCCCCTGCTGGCACATAAAAGTTATGAATCTGTGTGCCATCTGGCAAGGTTGCCACCATGTGCCGGCGATCTGTATGCTCCATTCCTTGCATAAATGCCTCTGCGCACACGTTGATCAAGGGTATACGCGAAAGAATAGCCACGCCGTTATATCCTTTTTGGCCGCTGAATGCTGTATGCACATAACCCATTTGGTGAATAGCATCGAGAGGAAACTGCGCATCGGGCGTTTTCGTTTCCTGCACACAGATAATATCGGGATTTTCATCTTCCGCAAATTGCTTAACTGCACCTATCCTTAAACGAATGGAATTGATATTCCATGTGGCAAGGCGTATGGTGCTTGGCATTTTAAACTTTGAAGACTTTTCGAAGGATTTAAGAGACATAATCAGTAAAATACAATAATTAACGGTTTATTAATGCGCAATTTGCTAAGATAATAAGTTAGATTATGTTATCCAACGTAATCTCATTTCATTTGATGCACGAGAAAAATGCCGCTGCATGTAGCAGCATTAAGGACGCTGAAAGGTAATTATGACAGACGATAAAAGCAATACGACAATATATAAACACAAGAATATCTGCGTATCCAGCATAACGGACACTAAACACAAACACAATAAAGTGCGCTCGCAACTGCTAGAGCTGCTTTTTTGTGAGGGTTATGACATCAATACCGATGCCGATCACGACAAAATTTCCCTAGACCGCATTCATAGTGAAACTGTAATTCCTTCAGATGCATTTGTTTTGCTACCCATCGCACGCGGGAAAGCCGTTTCGCAAGCCGAAAAAGACCGTCGCATGAAAGAGCTGTTTAAAGCCTCATCGCTGGTAGTCGGCCTGCAAACCGACGACCCCTATATGCATATTGACCATGAAGATCTGCTTTCTTCGACCAAACCTATTATCATTATAGATGAGATAGACAACAAAGAAGATCAGACATGGAGCGCGTTTCATGACATGCTCCATGGCTTGCACAAAGCTGGCACTGTAAAATCCCCCCCGGAAACACTGGTGACTTTTGCCAGCAATCCGCAAGAAGTAATAGACATTTTGCGCCGCCATGTTACGCGCCCGCCAAAAATTCAATCTATTTCTAACAGCGCATGCAACACGCGTAGCGCGCCTGTAGAAATTGACGAAACCGGCGACATTTCTTTGCCACAAGAGCGCCGTGTTCCTGCCAAACCAAAGCCAGAATATAATGTATGCGTATTTCTTTCCGCCTCAAGCGAGAATGAATATTTTATACAAAAGGCATATGATTTAGGCTCTTACGTCGCAAAAGAGCAATGGGGTCTGGTAAGCGGTGCAGGCAGCACATCCATGATGGGCAGCATTATCGAAGGTGCAGTATCCCTTGGGGGATGGACAGGTGGCACCACCATGAAATATATCGCTAAACACGAAGGCATTCCGCCAAACCTCGATCAATTTTGGTATAATGAAGATATTTATACCCGCATGAAAGATATGATCGAGGCCTCTGATTCCTTCGTTATTATGCCCGGTGGCATGGGTACAGTGCAGGAGCTCTTTACGTTGCTGCTGCTCAAACACGAAAAAAGCCCTATGATGGCGCGTGCAGATATCGTTATTTGCAATGAAAAAGGCTTTTGGGAGCCGCTTATTGCGCTTATAAACGCCTACGGATTTGATGACGACGTAGTGGTGGTGGAGACTACAGAAGAAGTGATTCCCGCCCTCAAACAACTTCGCGCAAAACATGGCGAGCGCACCACGGTAGACACTCCTCTGCGCAATATGGAGCATGCGGATTCGCCTTATAATGAGTTAGAAACCGACGGGCTAGGTATTCCACTAAACCCATATTAAATATGTATGTAATATTTTTGTAACTTGTTGTCGAAGGCTGCATTTTGCATACTGGTTAATAGTTAAAAAATATTCAGGTGATTTCTATGTCAGATGAAGGCGAAAATACTCCATCCGAAGATAATACAGAAGACAAAACTCCGTTTGATAAAAGTAAACTGGAGGGTGATTATGCTACGGCTTATACTGATATTAACAACGCCGTAAAAATATTGAGTAATCCTTCCCACAACTCTAAAGCTGAAGGCAAAGACCCTAATGGCACAAATAAAATAAATTATAGCGTGGCGGAAGACGCATATAACTTGATTTGCACCTTAAAAAATATCGGCGGGGATGCTTGTGGGCTGAGCGAAGCTGAACAAAAAGTTATTAGCAATTTCTTTTCTCGATCTTTTAATGGCGAAGAGCAAAAAGATATTAAAGGTGCAATCGAAACTCTTTTGCCCCCCCGTGAGCAAGAATCAAACAAGAAACCCCCTACAGGCTATGCATTTTATGCTGAAAAAACAGGTGGCACAAATGGTGAACAGCTTCATGTACGCTTGAAAAGCGATATTGAAGTTCTTTATAAACCAGAAGTACTTGGCGCAAGATTACTCGAAGCTCAGGAAAAAGATCCAAAAATAATTGCAAAGCGTGCAGAGACTACGCCAAATAGTTCTGCAACGCCCGAACCTTCTACAACCGAAGAAACGCAGACACCTGATAATACTCCATCTTCCGGTGAGGAAGCGCATAAATCATCCCCAGACACTGGACCCCGCCGCAACACTACCCAGACCACAGCCGTCATTGCCGGAACCATGGCCGGAGTGGGCGCGGGCATCGAAGCTGCGAGAAACTGGAAAGATCGTGCAAAGAATCCCGAATCGCGCAAGAAAGCTATGGCATTTGCTGGTGCTGCCGCCGTAGCACTAGGCGCCGTTGCGGTTTCAGTTGCTATGACACGTGGCAATCCTTTAGCATCCGCGCTCAACACCAACCAGACAGCCCGCTGATTATTCCTCACCATTGCTTAACAAAACTTTCATAGAACTTCCTCATTATTCAGGCTATAAAAACCTGTTTTATCTATTGAGAGGAGGTTTTTTGTTTGTAGTTTGTTGTGGTTTCCACACAGATGCAAACACGCACCACCCCCCAGCAGTAAGGTATCCCCGTCGATGAAACCCTCATCAGGATACCGCACCAATCAGCCATAACATCCGTTATGGTTGTTAGCGTTAAGCTCTGGCTTTGCCAACTTAACCGATGTCAGGAGAATCATGAAGCGCACGTTCATCACGGCCTTCACGGTCATCGTGCCCGCACTCGCTCTGCTGCTCGGCCTCGCCGCGCCGGCGAACGCCCACAGCTCCACCCCGGTCATGACCACGGCCAG
>JAKUPQ010000005.1 GCA_022450665.1 Alphaproteobacteria bacterium
GCTAAGAATCACCAGTACTGGTAACAAATATTTTGTGGCAGATGATCGTGTATTAAACAACATTATGCGCGACCGGAGCAATTACTAGTGATACAGCTATCGATTGTATCACTTGCAATCTGTGCAACCAAGTATAAATAGCATGTGTATGATTTAGATCAATAGATTACGATGGTGGCATTTCTGAATCAGATTTTTCGTCCTCAGCAATTTCATTGCCTTCATGATCGTAAATCTCTTTAATTTTCTCTCCGGTTTGTTTATTACGCACCCGCTTCAAAATCGCATTAAACTGGCCACCAAATAGCATAGCCGATGCAGAGAAGTGCAGAAATACAAGGGTGATAATTACACCGGCAATACTACCGTAGCGTGTAGCGAAGTTGCCAAAATTTGCAATGTAATATGAAAATATACTCGCCAGCCCTACCCATAAAATCGAAGCAACAAACGCCCCCGGATACACTTCGCGCCAGCGTTGCTTGACGTTTGGCAGGAAGAAATACATCATTGACATACCCGTTGCCAGCAACAAAAACGCAATGCTATAGCGCACAAAAGACAGCGATCCTGAATTTAGAAATGGCAAGGTACTGCCAAGCCATGTTTCGATAAGCGGCCAAATGATAAGCGCGGTGGCGATGATTAAAAACCCAAATGCACACAGCAATACAAACCACACCCCTTGTAGACGCCGCTTCCACAATGGGCGTGGCTCACGTACTTTATACATGTTGTTCAGCCCAAAACGCAGCCCTTCAATACCCGAAGATGCTACCCATAACGTGCCTACGGCAGCAAAGCCCAATACTGTGCCATCGCGGTTTTCCATGATTTCACGAATGATAGGTGCAAGGGTTTCAACTACCTCGGGGGGCATGACCCGAAAACTTTTATCAATCAATATTTCCGCAAGCTCTGCATTACCTAACACACTGGAAAGCGCGACCAAAAAAATAATGAAGGGAAAAATAGCTAATATACTGGTATAAGCTGCATAGCCACCATATATGAGCAGGTTCTCTTTGATAGCGCCAATGACGCTTAGTCGCAGAGCGCGTGAATATAAAACAATATTGGAAAGCATGGGAAGCTCCTTTTAAGGAAGCTATAATAGTTGTTGAAGCATAAATAAACTATTCTGTGAGTGAATTGATAGAATATTTATAATATGCCTTCATGCTGCGAATAGAGAATGTTGGTGCAGAGTTTAAGGATAGATGATGGAGAAAAATAACATGCAACACGCTATCCTCAAAAAACCAGATTTTGATAGCCACGATGCCGATGCCCTCGAAGAAATCATCGACAACATGGTGGCTGCACATCCAGAAAAATCAGGGTTTAACCTTTTGAAACGTGGCAATGAAGCTTTTGCCGCTCGTATGGCAATCATTCAAGCCAGCAAGCAATATATAGCTTTACAATATTATGTTTTACAAGACGATTTAACCGGCAAACTGCTGGTAGAAGAACTGTTACGTGCTGCGGATCGCGGCATAAAAATACGATTGATATTGGATGATTTGGATTTTCGTCGTTCGCGGTTATCAATTCTTATTTTAGATGATCACGAAAATATTGAAATTCGGATTTTTAATCCTGCCACTACCCGTCGTGAATTATGGCTTAATAAACTACTGCGAGCGTCACGGTTTTTTGAACGTTATTCTAAGCGCATGCATAATAAAGCACTGATTGTAGACGGGAGAATGGCGGTAGTTGGTGGACGGAATCTGGGGGATGAATATTTTGATGCCCGCGCCGATTTTGCTTTTAATGATTTGGATGTGCTGGTGCTAGGCGAGGTAATTACTCCTATTCAAAAATGCTTTGAAAGCTTCTGGACGTCACAATCTACATTTGACCTACCTGCACTTGGAATAAAAATGCCAGAGCCGCGAGCTGTTACTATACAGCGAATGGCTTTGCAAAAATATTACGATAAAATCGCCCCGCTTCGCACCATTGATTTCAAAAAACCTAAAGAGGTGATTGAGCAGCTTATTCATGAAAGGCTGCCTTTCAGTTGGGCAAAGGCAGAGTATATTTCGGATGAGCCAGATAAAGTGCTCACGCCATTAGAAGAAGCTGACAGCCCTCCAATGGCGCGATTGGAGGACATGTTGGAAAAAGCTCAGCATGAGTTTGTTGCGGTGTCGCCGTATTTTATTCCCGGCGACCATGGCACCGAAATCCTGGATAAACTTGTGCGGCGTGGCATTAATATCAGTATTCTCACTAACTCACTTGCATCTACCGATATTACTGCGGTGCATGCGGCCTATAGCCGTTATCGTACGCGCTTGATCAAGCAGGGTGTAAATATGTTTGAGTTGAAGCCTCTTTCGGGCAAGCGCTCACGCCATAGCTTGCTGCGCAAAGGCTCTTCGCGTGCCAGCTTACATGCAAAAGTATACGTGGTGGATCGCAAATGGGTAATGATAGGATCGATGAATCTCGATCCGCGTTCATGGCGGCGTAATACGGAATGTATGGTCATGGTGCAAAGCGAGTCATTGGCCGCAGAAATTCTGGAAATGTTCGAACTGATAACCAGCCCATCCACAAGCTATGCGGTAAAACAAGCCAAGAATGGCCGCAAAGGCTTAGCGTGGCATAGCGAAGAAACACAGAAGTCTGAAAAAACCACAATATCTTACAAAGATCCTAAAGCAGGCATTATCCGGCGGTTTGCTAATTATCTGTTTTATCACTTCGCACCGGAAGACCAGTTATAAACCAAGTCCCCCTGCTATTTGAGCAATATTGGCGAATGTGTATACTATTCCTGCGGTTAGCAAGGTAATTGAAAGCAGGCCAATGCTTATCAACACGCCATCGCGTTCTACTAAACCCACAGCCAGCAATAGCATGGTGAATCCGGCAGGAAAATTTATAAACGGAATTGGAAGCGCCAACAGCGCTCCCATCACAATGAATGCCAAGCCCAGCATGTAACGTATGGGCGGGACGCTCATTACTAAAATGCGAGGCTTGAGGTAAATTTCTATTTTGCATAAATATGGCAAGATTTTCTCTAACCAATGCCATAATTTTTGCGATTTCAGGCGTTTCGTTCTTATGCGCTTAGGTAGCCAAATTTGTCTGCGTGCAAAAAGCAGTTGACCACCCAACAATATAATAGGAATACCCGTAAGCGTGGTAAATCCAGGGATGCTAAACAGCGGTAAAGAACTAAGTAATGTAAATAACAATAGCGCCAGGGGTATGCTGTTTTCGCCAAGTACGGCAATGCAATCATTCACATAAACCGGCTCATCGCGCCGCGCCATGACTAATATGGCCTCAATGTTGTTCGAGGTAGGAGAAAATGTTTTAGGCGCATTAGAATCACATGCATCAGCCACGTTGCACCTCGGCAAATAAGGCGGCATGGTCGGAATAAGGCTGTGGAATCACACGTAGCTGCGTGCGTTTAGCAATCTCTGGTGTGCAGAGGCATAAATCGAGCACCAATTGTCTTTTGTGAAAGGTGAATGTGGGTGCATCATGTTTATTCATTAAAATCAGGCCTTCATCATGGGTGAGGGGGTGCAGTTCGTCTAATCCGGTAAGCACATTAAAATCGCCCATAAAAATCACTTCGCCTGGTGTTTCGTGCATTAAGTCTCGTGTTTGTTCCAGCTGAAGTTTACGCACTGGTTTTTTGAGCGAAAAATGCGCAAAGAACAAGGTAAGGTTTTCTTCCAAAGTGATTTTATAGATGAGCTTTTTAGTGCCATAGGTGAAATGTATTTTTTCGTAAGCCAATTCATCCCGCGATATAAAAGCGTTGCTTTTGCCACGGGTAAAAGCAAGGTTGCGCAAAATGCTGTTGTGGCCATATTTGTTTTCGATGTCATAATGGGGGTATTCATCGTTTAGTATATGCTCAAACTGATTAAAGCGCGAAGTATCGAACGAGCCGTTATCAATTTCCACAAAACAGCATATATCAGGTATTTCTTCGCGCATAATTTCTGCCAACTGGTCTAATGCCTGCGTTTGCACTAATTGCGAACAGTACACATGGCGGTGCGCATAGCGCACATGATGCGCTAAACATCCGTTAATGCCGCGTGCATATCCCAAGTTGCTCATTAAAATTTTAAGTGGTTGCATTGCTTCCATGTTTCTAGATTTAGCAATTCAAGCATAAAGAAAAAATGCGGAAACGCTACAATTATGCATATGCGCGCTTGACAGGCTGGGCGCAAATTGCTGTCTTACAAGATGAAGGGATCATGAGGAGGACATAATGGCCAAAATATATTTCAATTACTCTGCAATGAATGCGGGTAAATCCACCATATTATTACAAGCATCACACAACTATCACGAGCGCGGCATGAAAACCGTGTTATTAACCGCTTTCATGGATGATCGCTTTGGCCGTGGCCGAATCAGTTCACGCATCGGATTGGCGGCAGATGCACATACGTTTGATTCTGATATGGACTTACGTAAATTTGTAGGCGATATGCACCAAAACGAGAAAGTCGATTGTGTGCTGGTGGATGAAGCACAGTTTCTTTCTCCTGCACAAGTATGGCAACTCACTGCCATTGCAGATGAGCTGAAAATTCCAATTATGTGTTATGGCCTGCGTACTGATTTTCAGGGAAATTTATTTCCTGGCAGTTCCGCGCTTTTAGGTGTGGCAGACGATTTGCGTGAAATTAAAACCATATGTTGGTGCGGGCGCAAAGCCACTATGAATATGCGTCTTGGAGCAGATGGCAAGCCAGTAGATGAAGGCGAGCAGGTAATGATTGGCGGTGAAGAAAGTTATATTTCGGTATGCCGTAAACATTTCAAAGCAAAAGAGCAGGGCGCCACAATCAAGAAAAGCTCCAGTGCTGCCTAATATATTTAGACGCAAAAAAGGTGATCAGCATAACACTGATCACCTTTTTTAAAATGTGCTGCTATTAGCGGGTAATTTGCGAATAAGCACGCGATAGGATAATGCGGTCAGCTTCAATAGCTTTTTTCTTAAACCATCCT
Source organism: Alphaproteobacteria bacterium (assembly GCA_022450665.1). Taxonomy (GTDB): domain Bacteria; phylum Pseudomonadota; class Alphaproteobacteria; order Rickettsiales; family VGDC01; genus JAKUPQ01. The sequence goes on from JAKUPQ010000005.1 coordinate 5,011, forward strand.
TCATCCACTTCGCCAAATACAACAACTTCGTCACCTACTGCCAGGCGGTTAGCATTGGTGAACTCAACATCATCAGTTTCAATGCGAATTTCGCCATTGCCATAACGCAGCATGAATGCTTCATTATCGGAAATGCTGCTTACAACACCAGATAGGCGTACGTCTTGGTCATCGGTCAGGCCAGAGCCATAAGTACCGTATGAAGCCATGTAGCTATCGTCGTTTTCGGGGCCAAAATTATTGTTGGTATAAACACGGTTATAGCCACTACCATCTACGGTAAGCTGATAAGCTTCAATTTCGTTGGCGGCAAACAGATTATTATCTACTTTGCCTGTTACAGTAACGCGATCGCCCATTTTTATGATGGTGTCAGCGTCTTTTCTGAACAAGTCAGGCCATGTGTCATTAGTGTCCACCATGATGGTGCCACCTGGATGCTTCAATTTAAATTCATCATTATCAGTTATCTCACCAACAGTACCACTTAGTGTAATGTAGGTATCGTTTTTAAACTTCACGCTGCCATTTTCAGTACCTTCAACTGCTTCTGCGGCAGGAGTAGTGGTTTTAGCGTTCATGTTTGTTTTAGTGGTTACACTTCCGCTGGCTGCATAGGCTGCAACACCAGTCATGAGGGTTACTGCAATAGTAGATGTGGTAATTTTTAATAAGTTGTGCATGGTTAGCTCCTTGAATATTGCTTGTGATAATTTAAAAGCCTCCTCAATCTAGCGGCATCAAAATAAAAGTGCTGTCGTATAGGGAGGGAAATAAATAAAACCTGCATAAATATGAAAACATTGCTTAAAGCTATGGTAGTTGACATTGCAACACGACCGTTTAAATAGTATCACAGTCCCATGACACAGCCGCTATATCCCGCACAAATAGATTGGAACGAGCAAGGCCTGCCTATATCGCGTCACTATGGTGATGTATATTTTTCGAGTGAAGGCGGGTTGGACGAAGCGCGACACGTTTTTTTAGCGGGCAACAACATAGAACATCGCCTCGCTCATGAACCTGTATTTACTGTGGGTGAAATTGGTTTTGGCTCAGGGCTGAATTTTTTGGCGTTGTGGCAAATGTGGGAAAAAATCGCCCCAGTTAATGCGCGCCTGTGCTTCTTTTCGGTAGAAAAACATCCGCTGCAATTAGAGGATATGGCAAGAATTCATGCGTTGTTTCCTGAGCTTTTGCCTTATAGCAAAGCACTTTGTAATGCTTTGCCACTGCAAGTGCCCGGCTATCATCGCATATATCTGGCAAATAATCGAATTCAGCTTACGCTTATGTATGGGGATGCGCTGGATATGTTGCAACAACAGGATGCTAAGGCGGATGCATGGTTTCTCGATGGCTTTGCACCGCGCCTGAATGTAGAGCTGTGGAGCAATGCGATGACAGAGCAGGTTTGCAGATTATCTGCAAGCGGCGCAAGTTTGGCCACGTTTTCTACTGCATCATCAACATGTGATGCCTTATCTGCCGCTGGATTCGCTCTCAGCAAGCGCGCTGGTTTCGGGCGCAAAAAATATATGCTTACAGGCATAGCCCCGCAAAAAGATAGCGATGCGAAAAAACAACCACCACCCAAAAGCGTTACAGTTATTGGTGCCGGACTCGCAGGAGCATCACTGGCACATGCACTGGCTAAGCGAGGTTGCAATGTGGTGGTGAAGGAAAAGCACCAGCCAGCGCAAGGAGCTTCAGGGAATCCCTCGGCAATATTTTATCCGGGAGTAACGGTGGGGTGGCAGCCACTAAGCCAACTATATTATATGGGGTTTTCTCACAGTCTGGCAATCTTGCGCGACTTAAGCACAAAGCATACAATTGCTCATGAGCAATGCGGCATGATTTTGTTTCCTAAACCGCAAGAAGTGAAAGAACGGCACCCAAAAATTCTTGCTACCATGCAGCCGCACCGTGATATTTTTTATGGGGTGAGTGCAAAAGAGGCCAGTGCATTAACAGGGTTGCCTATGCCGGAGCTGGGGTTATACTTTCCGGCGGCAGGATGGGTGCATCTGGGGCAACTGACCCATGCCTTACTTGAGCAGCCTCAAATTACAATTGAAGCAGGTTCTGCTGTTGATGTTTTGCCGCATTACAGTACCAATGAGCCAGTTATACTATGCAATGGATGGCAAGCGGCAGATTTATACCCTGCACTGAAAGATAGTATGCATATTGTAGGTGGGCAGATAACTTCACTAACAAAATCTACGGTGCTCAGCAAATTACGCTGTGTTGTGTCTTACGGAGGATACGCTACACCGGCCATTGCAGGGCAGTATCATTTGGGTGCCACCTATGAAAAAATGGTGGATACTGCCGAGATAACACCAGAGGGGCATGCCCGAAATATTAATAAGCTTACGGCGTTTTTGCAGGAAATGATGCCTGATCCACCCTCTACGCAGTCTATTCCACCCAATACCATTCAGGGCTGGGCAGCGTTACGTACGGCAACTCCCAATCGCACACCGTTGCTGGGGAAGCTGGATGAAGGATTATATGCCAGCCTTGCCCATGGATCTCGCGGATTGCTGTCATGCGGCTTATTTGGTGAACATATCGCATCTGTGATCTATGGAGAGCCATTGCCCATTCCACGCGACATTGTAAAAGTTCTTGCGGTTGATAGATATATGCACAAGGCGTGAAACGCGCATGATAGCTATTGCGTTTGAATAAAGCTATGCAGATCGCGCACCACTCTATAATGCTGGGTGACACGGTGTTACTAACAAGGGTGATTATGAATTAATAATCATATTGCGGAATGTGAGAGAAATGCGTCTGTCGCGATGGATAATTTGACTTCCATATTTGTCGGTCTTGCGAGAGGCAATACTATGCTTCCATTGGTGCCTTGCCTCGCCAGAGAAAATTAAGAGGCTGCACGGCTCTAACAGGCGACTGGTTTTCTCACCAGTAACGGGGTGGGTAAATTTCATCACGCATGGCGAACCAATACTGAGCGAGGCAATGATTTCTTCAAAGCACGGTACGCAATCGATATGCGGTGCAATCCCTTGGCCGGGTTGGTATTCATTGATAATCACCTGATCTGGCAATTTGGGAAAATAGCCTTCATTGTATAATCGCTGGCAATAATCTGCCAACCACTCCGGCAATAGCCCCAGCTGCATCGATGCATCCACACGTCGAGCCGTATAATCATACTTCCAGCCATAATGCTGTACCCGTCGTTTCAGATCGTTAAGCCATGGGTGTTTGTCGATGGTGTTGAGAAGCGATGTTTCTTCCGCTGGGTTAATGAAGTTGGGAATGTAAATTAGCCCATTTATATGAGAAATGGTTGGTTCTTCAGCAAATAATGATTCCTGATAAAGCATAAGAATAAAAAGCCTTATATGCATTCATATGTCAGAAACAACATACACTATATACAAATATCCATAGCCTTCACAGGTTTTGAGGATATGCAAGACAGTCTGATGTGGTTCTGGCCTCGGCATTTGGTGTCCGAGAGTTTCATTTGGCGGCATAACTCCGCTGCTATTTCAACCCATGCCCCCAGCCATGTCCCCAATTTTTGAAAATCTCAAGGTATGGCTGAAAATATCCGTGGATTAAAAGCTATGCGGAAAGCCCCAGATGTCTAGGGCTTAAAATCTTGCGGGATGGTATTGGAAAGAAAAATGGCTCCCCGGGCCGGATTCGAACCAGCGACCGATCGGTTAACAGCCGATTGCTCTACCACTGAGCTACCGAGGAACATTTCGAATATGCATGAAGCATTATGAGGCTTCAGCATTAGTATGGCTAATTACTTAGGGCAAAAATTCGCCCAGTGCAAGCCAAAATACCATCAAATCCACCAAAAAGTTTTTCCGCTGGAAATGGTGACGTGTATTAGCGCGATTGCACCACCACACATCCTACGCGACGGGTTTGCAAGTGGTTGCATTTGCCAATTGCGGAGGTTTTATTAACAAACGGGCCTGTGCGCAGGTGATATACGGGGGTGGGGCTGCTGGACAAAGCGGGATAAGATATCTGTGGCTGCATACGCTCTAGTGCATCGCTATGGGTGGTTTGCAAGTTGCTCCAGCGCTTTTTAGCTTCGGCTACACTATTAAATGCACCTAATTGCACCCAATACATGCCCGCAGGGGCAGTCCCTGCGGTGCGGCTGTAGTTGCGATTAACCGCGCTACGGCGCGCATGTGCCGCTTGCGCATCTGGGCTGGTGCGCACTGTATTGGCCGTAGCTGAGGAACCAACTTCCTGTACCATGGTGCAACGCAGGCCTGATTTTGCGGCAGCGCCACACAGGCGATTGATTTCATTTTGTTCGTTGAATGGCCCCATACGTAGCGAGGCGGTGCGACGCAGGCCTGAACCTGGAGTGCGCCAGGGCGAGATGATTCGCACACGTAGTAAACGCATCATTTCTGGGTTGCTTGCTGATAGCTGACGCCAATACTGCATGGCAGAATCTTTGCTATCAAAATGGCTGAGCTGTACCCATAATGCGCGTGCGGGCAATGGCTGGCTAGGGAATCCACCATAGCCAACAGGTTTGTTAACCGGTACAGGGGCAACATTTCCAAATGAAAGTGGCACCTGAATCGCTTCGGCAACTTCGATTTTAGCGCCGCCATTAACTAGCTGGGCAGGCGTCGTCGCCTCTGCTACGGGAAGTTGCGGCTGTGGAGCTGCGCGTTGCTGCTGCGGCATGGCTTGTTGTGTTTGCTGTGGTGCTTGCAATGTGCGCGGTGCGCGAGCAGGAACAACACGGGTTTCACCCGGACGTAGCGCCGCCTGAGAAGGTAGGCTTTCAGACATAGATGCCGCTGCTGCACGATCGACATTATCCGGCCATGCAGGTTGTTCTATACGTTGAGGTGCACGGCGTTGTGCGGGTGCATCGGTCACGCGAATTTGCGCTGGATCTGCTGCGGGCGGCACAGGTGCTGGTTGTGTTTCTACAGGAGCCTCTTCATCATCACCAAAGCTTAACCACGGCAAAAATGTTTGACGGAAGCTTTTTTCTTTTTTAGGGGCAGTGGCCTGCATAGCAGTTTGTGTATTGGCGGCGATGGCTGGCTGTGGCGCAAGCGTGGTGCTTCCTTCAAAAGTTACATCTTCGTAACCTTCAGACACCATTTCTACGCTGATATTTTCTTCTATAGGTGCAAGCGCGGCATAGTTACTATCGTCTGCTGTGGGTTCTGGCTGATACATGGAGGTTTCTACCACCAGACATTCAACATTGGACTGCGCTAATTGATTGCAGGTGCTTTGCGCGGCTTCGCGGTTGGTTACACCGCTGGCTTGGGTGCGATAATCGCCAGATACGGGCGCAATACGCACATTCATATTACCAAGCAAATCCGGATATTGACGTTGCAGCGTATCCCATTGTGTACGAGCGGCTTGCTCAGAGCTATGGCTACCGAATTGCAGTAAAAATGTGCTTGCCGCGTTGGCTGTCAGCGGGGAGATGGAAAGTGCGAGTGCAAGAGTGGCTCCGGCCACTGCCAACGAAGAAGAACGTACGATGCGCATGTGATATTTTGCCTTATAGTACTAAGATGTTGCCGTCTGAAGGAATGAAGCTGCTATCTATTCACTATTCTTAATACAGCTTTCCCATTGTTGTGGCAGTAACATACTTTAGCAATATCAAAATGACAAAGCAAAAATGACGTAGCGCTATGATGTTGTTGCAAACTGTGGTTTTGTCCCCACAGTTTGCAGTGCCCCTAACTGACGATGATTTTGTGCAAAGCAGCATAAAATAACGTTTTTCACCCAGTGAATTCTGTTGCGCATAGGGGGGATGCTGGGCTATAACGAATGCCTATTTTATAAGATAAAAACACAGTAATATATTTGGGAGATAAAGCATGAGCGCACTAGCAAAGGCAGATGACAATAGCACCAAAGCACTGACATTCATCAATGATGAAATGGCAAAAATCAACAGCCCTGTAACAATAAAATCAGAATATGGAAATTTTGTGGGCGGTAAATTTGTTGCTCCAAAATCCGGCCAGTATTTTGATAATATTAGTCCGGTAAATGGTCAGGTATATAATCGTATTGCCCGCTCTAACGCTCAGGATGTTGCTGAAGCTATTGAAGTGGCGCATAAAGCATTTGAGAAATGGGGAAAATCCTCTCCCACCGAGCGCGCAAATGTGTTGCTTAAAATTGCAGACCGCATGGAGCAGAATCTGCAAACGCTGGCATTAATTGAAACATATGACAATGGCAAGCCTATTCGCGAATGTGCTTTGGCTGATGTGCCATTGGCGATAGACCATTTTCGTTATTTTGCCAGTGCTATCCGTATGCAGGAAGGCGGCATTTCTGAAATAGATGAAACCACCGTAGCCTACCATTTCCACGAACCATTGGGTGTGGTAGGGCAAATTATTCCGTGGAACTTCCCTATATTAATGGCCGCGTGGAAGCTTGCACCTGCTGTTGCCGGTGGTAATTGCGTGGTAATGAAACCCGCAGAGCAAACCCCTGTTAGCATCATGGTGCTGATGGAATTGATTGCGGATATTCTGCCTGAAGGTGTCATTAATATTGTGCAGGGTTTTGGCAAAGAAGCAGGTACGGCACTAGCCACCAGCGACCGGATTGCAATAATTGCCTTTACCGGCTCCACCGCCGTTGGGCAAATTATTTATCGCAACGCTACAGACAATATTATCCCTGTAACGCTGGAATTGGGCGGAAAATCGCCAAATATATTTATGGGGGATATTCTTTCTCATGATGATGCCTTGGCCGATAAAGCGATCGAAGGCTTTGCTATGTTTGCTCTCAACCAAGGCGAAGTATGCACTTGCCCGTCACGTGCGCTGGTGCATGAAAGCATGTATGACCAGTTTATCGAAAAAGCCATTGCCCGTGTACAAAAAATCACTGTAGGTAATCCGCTGGAAATGACCACTATGGTCGGCTCTCAAGCATCGAAAGAGCAGTTGGAGAAAATTCTTGGCTATTTAGAAATTGGCAAACAGGAGGGCGCTAAAACGCTCACTGGTGGTAAGCGCGCCGAAATTGGTAGTGGTTTAGAAAAAGGTTATTACCTTGAGCCGACTATCTTAGAAGGCACGAATGATATGCGCGTGTTCAAAGAAGAGATCTTTGGCCCAGTGGTGAGTGTTACCAAGTTTAAAACTACTGAGGAGGCGCTTAAAATTGCCAATGACAGCGAATATGGTCTTGCATCTGCGGTATGGACCCGGGATCAGAATACTGCCTACCAAATGTCGCGGGGCATACAGGCCGGCCGTGTATTTGTAAATGCCTATCACCTATATCCGGCACATGCAGCATTTGGTGGCTATAAAAAATCAGGCATTGGTCGCGAGAACCACAAAATGATGCTGGATCATTATCAACAAACCAAATGTGTTTTGACCAGCTACAGCCCTAACGCCATGGGTTTCTTTTAAATAAAAAATAACTGATTTTTTGCGCTACAGAAATTATTACCATTTTGGTAACAATTTCTGTAAGCGCGAAACTATAAAAAATACAATGGAGGTGCTTTATGGCAGCGGTAGACAACGACCTTAACCCGTGGGTAGATGGTTTAACTATTAGTGATGTGTTGCGCAAAACTGCACATAGCTATGGCAAAAACGACGCACTCGTGTTTCCCAAGCTTGATTTTCGCATGAGCTATGCAGATTTGGATCTGATGGTGGATCGCGTGGCTAAGGGGCTGATTGCTTTAGGTATTAAAAAAGGCGACCATGTGGCGTGCTGGGCAACAAATGTGCCGGAATGGCCATTGCTGCAACTTGGTACAGCGCGGGTTGGTGCGGTGTTGGTGACAGTGAATCCAGCTTATCGTTCAAGTGAGTTGGCCTATGTGCTAAAGCAAGGAAACATCAAAGCGCTTTTTCTGATAGAGCAGTTTAAAAGCTCTAATTATTACGACATATTTAAAGATGTTTGCCCTACATTGCCATGTGATAAGTTTCCGGCCCTCAGAATGGTTGTGTCCATGCATCCCACGGCACCCTCGGGTATGATGTCGTGGAAGGATATGCTGGCAAAAGGCGATAGTGTTTCTACTCAACTTGTGAAGAAAGCAGAAGACAGTCTTTCATGCGATGAGCCGATTAATATTCAATATACTTCAGGTACCACCGGTTTTCCAAAAGCAGCAATGCTTACTCACCGCAATATCCTTATGAATGGCTATTATGTGACTGGATGTCAGGATATTACGGATAAAGACCGCATGTGTATTCCGGTGCCCTATTATCATTGCTTTGGGCTGGTTATGGGAACGCTTGGCGCGATCACCCGTGGCGCGGCAATGATTATTCCTTCAGAATATTTTTGTCCTGAAGCAACGTTAGATGCCATGGAAAAAGAAAACGCCACAACAATTTATGGTGTTCCTACTATGTTTGTGGCCATGCTGTCGCACCCTAGCTATAAGACGCGTAGTTTCCCGCATATTCGTTCTGGAATTATGGCGGGAAGCCCATGTCCCATCGAAACCATGAAACAGGTTATGAATGATATGGGCGTTAAAGAAATTACCATTGCTTATGGCCTTACGGAGTCCTCGCCAGTAATTACACAGACCCGCACTGATGATTCTATTGAATGCCGTGTAGAAACGGTTGGCAAGGCATTGCCAGGAGTGGAGGCGAAAATTATTGACCCCGAAACGGGGGAAACACTAGGCGTGGGAGAGCAAGGCGAATTATGCTCCCGTGGCCATGGAACCATGTTAGGATACTATAATAATGAAGAGGCAACTAATGCTTGCTTGCAAAGCGATGGTTGGCTGCATACCGGCGACATCGCCCTGATGCGTGAGGGAGGATATTATTCTATTACCGGACGCATTAAAGACATGGTGATACGCGGTGGAGAAAATATATATCCTCGCGAAATTGAAGAATTTTTGTTCACTCATCCCTCCATTACCCAAGCGGCTGTGGTGGGTGTGCCCGACGAAAAATATGGCGAAGAACTTTGTGTGTGGATTCAAACTAAAGATAGCAAAGAAGTCACATGCGAAGAAATACGCGAATTTTGTAAAGGTAAGCTTGCACATTATAAGGTGCCGCGCTATGTCAAATGCGTAGAAGAATTTCCGCAGACCATCAGCGGCAAAATCCAGAAATTCAAAATCCGCGATGCGATGGTGGATGAGCTGGGTTTGAAGTCGCAGAAAACGGCGTGATGAGGAAGTGGATTGCTTTGGTGTTGCTTAGCTTGATTGTAGCCGGGTGTGTAGAAAAACCTAAAGCAGCAGGGCCTTGGGAGAAGAATAGGCCAAAATGTGAAAAAATGGCCGAAGATAAGGGATACAAAAAGTTTACTGTAGCCGATTATTTCCTTAGTTTACTAGGTTTTGATCGTGGACAGGATGCAGGACTAATGGTTGCAACATGCATGAAAGCTGCTAACCCCACCCCTAAAGCAGAAGTATGGCCGCAACTTGAATTTAAACGACAAAATCAAAATGAGGAAGCTCCAGAGCCGATGATTCCTCATTTGCAAGAAATGCTAAACGAAGGACTAGATACCCATGGACTATAATCTCCCCGAACTTCACTCCATGTTGCGCGACACTGTGCGCGCCTTCGCTGAGAAGGAAATCAAACCTGTTGCCCATGAGCTGGACGAAAAAGAGCAGTTTTCACCTGAGCTTACACGCAAAATGGGCGAAATTGGTTTGTTTGGTATTGTTGTGCCTGAGCAATATGGTGGGCAGGGGATGGATTATCTGGCCTATGCGGTGGCATGCGAAGAGTTAAGCCGTGTTGATGGCTCCCAAGCGGCAACCATTACCGCCCATAACTCGCTGGGCGTGGGGCCGTTGTATTACTTTGGTTCTGAAGAGCAAAAGAAGAAATACTTGCCACAGCTTTGCACCGGCGAGAAACTTTGGGCGTTTGGCCTGACCGAGCCGGGTGCCGGAAGTGATTCGCGTGGCAGCAAAACCACCGCCAAAAAAGTGGATGGCGGGTGGAAAATTAATGGCAGTAAAATCTTCATCACCAATGGCTCCTGCGACATGAATGCAGGGGTGACGGTGCAGGCGGTAACAGGCGAAAAAGCCCCAGGAAACCCCGAGCTGACCTGCTTTATTGTTGAGCGCGGTACCAAAGGCTTTAGCGCCAAAACCATGCACGGCAAGATGATGTGGCGTAGCAGCGATACGTCGGAGCTGTATTTTGACGATGTGTTCGTACCTGATGAAAATATGTTGGGAAAACAAGGCAGTGGTAGCAGCCAAATGCTTGCCACCCTCGATTGCGGTAAAATCGGCATCGCGGCCATGGGGCTGGGTTGTGCGCAAGGCGCATACGAAGCGGCGCTGGCCTATGCCCAAGAGCGCAAGCAATTTGGTAAGCCGTTGATCGCCTTCCAAGCTATTGCCTTCAAACTCGCCGACATGGCGATGAAAATCGAGCTAGGCCGCAACATGCTCTATAAAACCGCATGGATGAAAGATCAAGGCCAAGTCATTACCAAAGAAGCAGCGATGGCCAAGCTTTATTGTTCCGAAATCGCTAGAGAAGTAGCTGACGAAGCAGTACAAATCCACGGCGGCTATGGTCTTATGAAAGAATACGACGTAGAGCGCTTCTACCGCGATCAGCGCCTGCTGCAAATAGGCGAAGGCACCAGCGAAATTCAACGCATAATCATTTCGCGGAACTTGGTTTGACTCATGTTTAAAAGCATAATTCTAACTATCATTGTGGTTTGGGGCATATTTGCACTTCTCCCCGTAAAGGAAAGCGGAACAATAACGCTTTATTTTAAATTTTGTGATGATTGGGTGCATGATCTTTATAGCTGTAGTTCTGACGTAGCTTTTATTTCTACTGCTTATAAAGTAGATTACGATAAACAATGGGTTGTTTCTCAAACTACTTCTGCACGTTACGATGGTTGCTCGGTGTATAATGTAGATAATTGGTCATGTAAAGGGCGTAAGGTAGATTTATCTATGAGCAATGGTAGGTTAATAGATAGGAACGATTCAAAAGCTATAAATATAAATGGAAAGGAATCTGTGTACCCCAAATACTTGCAAACATCCGCTTTAGCTTATTATGTATTTAAACTGAAATCTTTATTTTAGAACTAGATAAATCAAATCATGGACACACTTACCTCTACCATCAACACATCTTCCCAAACATTCAAAGACAATGCGGCCCATAATCAGGCGCTACTGGACGAGTTACGTCAGCGGTTGGCTATGGTCAAACAAGGCGGGGGCGAAAAATCGGTTGCCCGGCACGTGTCGCGGGGCAAGTTTATTGCCCGTGAGCGCATCACGCATATTTTGGATGACGGATCGCCGTTTTTGGAAATTGGTGCGCTGGCAGCGTGGGAAATGTATGAAGGCGGTGTGCCAAGCGCGGGCGTGGTGGCTGGCATTGGCCGTGTGCATGGCGTTGAGTGCATGTTGGTGGCCAACGATGCCACGGTGAAGGGCGGAACGTATTTTCCAATGACGGTGAAAAAGCACCTCCGCGCACAGGAAATTGCCCTCGAAAACCGCTTGCCCTGTATCTATCTGGTAGACAGCGGCGGCGCATTTTTGCCCATGCAAGACGAGGTGTTCCCTGATAAAGAGCATTTTGGCCGCATTTTTTACAATCAGGCGCAAATGTCTGCCGCAGGTATTCCGCAAATTGCGGTGGTGCTGGGCAGTTGTACCGCTGGCGGCGCGTATGTGCCGGCTATGTGTGATGAATCGGTGATTGTGAAAGGCAACGGTACGATATTTTTGGCTGGCACACCATTGGTGAAAGCCGCCACGGGCGAAGAAGTGTCATCACAGGATCTGGGCGGTGCAGAAGTGCATACGGGCGTGTCTGGTGTGGCCGACCACTACGCCGAAGATGAGCAAGACGCTTTGTTGATTACGCGAAATATTGTAGAGAGCCTGAATTACCAAACGGCTAAAAAGCCCTTGCTGAACCATGCCTTGCCACCGCTATACGATGCGCAAGAGATATACGGAGTGCTACCTCAGGATACCACCCGCACCCCATTTGATATACGCGAGGTAATCGCACGTATTGTGGATGGCTCAGCGTTTCAGGAATTCAAAAAGAATTATGGCACCACTATCGTGTGCGGTTTTGCACGTATTCACGGGCAAATGGTCGGTATTGTCGCAAATAACGGTGTGTTGTTTTCGGAAAGCGCCGTAAAGGCAACGCATTTTATCGAGCTATGCGGTCAGCGCAAAATCCCACTGGTGTTTTTGCAAAATATTACCGGATTTATGGTGGGTCGCAAATACGAAGCTGAAGGTATTGCTAAGCACGGCGCAAAAATGGTGATGGCAGTAAGTAATGTAAAAGTACCCAAGTTCACGGTAGTGATCGGGGGTTCGTATGGTGCAGGTAATTATGGTATGTGCGGACGCGCCTATAGTCCGCGCTTTTTGTTCATGTGGCCGAATGCCCGCATTTCTGTGATGGGCGGTGAACAAGCGGCAGGAGTATTAGCAACTGTACGTCAGGATGCGCTGAAAAAGTCTGGAAAAACTCCCATGACCGAGCAGGAAATTGCTGATTTTAAACGCCCAACGCAAGAGCAGTTTGATAAACAATCGAGCGCCTATTATTCTACTGCGCGTTTATGGGATGATGGCATTATCGACCCCGCGCATACCCGCGATGTTTTGGGGCTTGCAATCAATGCCAGCCTGAATAAAGAAATTGATGACACCCAATATGGTGTGTTTAGAATGTAGCGCCGCTGTTATTTGGCGCGAAGAATTGGAAAGGATATCTAATGAAACATCTCATTTGTGAGATTAAAAATGATGTGGCAGATGTGCGTCTAAACCGTCCCGAAGTGCATAATGCTTTCAACGAAACACTTATCAAAGAGCTTACAGAAACGTTCCGCGATTTAGGCGCTAACGATAAAGTGCGAGTTATTGTGATGTCAGGCGAAGGAAAGTCTTTTTGCGCCGGTGCCGATTTGAACTGGATGAGCCAGATGAAAAGCTATTCCATGGAGCAAAACATAGAAGACAGCCGCAAACTGGCAGAGATGTTTCACACTATCAATGAATGCCCTAAAGTGGTAATTGGTAAAGTTCATGGCGCTGCACTTGGCGGCGGAGTTGGCTTGGTTTCGGTATGCGATTATGCCATTGCCACCATAGATGCAAAATTTGGATTGACTGAAGTGCAGCTTGGCTTGGTGCCAGCAGTAATATCGCCATTTGTAGTGGCAAAAATGGGAGAATCTTATGCGCGTGTGTGGTTTATGTCTGGCGATAGATTCACGGCAGATCGTGCAGAGCACATGAACCTGATTCATGATGTGGCACATGATAATGCTACGCTGCAATTGCGCACCCGAAGCGCTATCCGCGATTTTATGCGTGCTGGCCCCACCGCAGCACGCGAAGCGAAAAAACTCATTGCCGATGTGCAAACTATGAAAGGTGAGCGTGAAAACCTTATTGCGCACACCAGCAAAGTAATTGCCGAGCTTCGTGTGAGTGACGAAGGGCAAGAGGGCATGGAAGCCCTGCTTACAAAAAGCAAGCCAAGTTGGAATAAAGGGTAAGTTATGGCCGGACGTATCCGCAAAATTCTGATAGCTAATCGCGGCGAAATAGCTAACCGCATCATTAGCACCTGCCGCGATTTGGGCATCGAAACCGTATGCGTTTTTGCCGAGGCAGACCGCGATTTACCGTTTGTGTCCGAAGCAACCCAATGCCACAGTCTTGGTAGTGGAAGTTTGGCTGAAACATATATCAATAAACAAAAGCTGATTGATATTGCACAAGCCACCGGCGCAGATGCCATACACCCAGGCTATGGGTTCTTATCAGAAAATGCTGATTTTTGTAAAATGGTAGAATCTGCCGGGTTGATTTTTATTGGCCCGACAGCAAAAATTATTGCCTTAATGGGCGATAAGATCGCTTCGCGAGACACCGCAGAAAAAGCAGGTGTGCCGCTTATTCCGGGCTATAACGGTGATAAGCAGGATATGGAAACATTACGGGCTGAAGCGGATAAAATCGGCTATCCGGTGCTGGTAAAAGCTTCTGCCGGCGGCGGCGGAAAAGGTATGCGTGTGGTGGAAAAAGCTAAGGATTTTGCTGGCGCTTTAGAAGCCGCGCAATCCGAAGCACAAAATGCTTTTGGCGATTCGCGTGTGTTTGTCGAACGCTACATTACCAAACCGCGCCATATTGAAGTGCAGGTCTTTTCAGATACTCATGGTAACCATTTGCATTTGTTCGAGCGGGAGTGTTCAATTCAGCGTCGCCACCAAAAAATTATCGAAGAATCGCCATCCCCCGCTTTAAATGCCGAATTACGCGAAGAAATATGTGCAACAGCAGTAAATATTGCCAGCCATATTTCTTATCGTGGTGCAGGAACGGTGGAGTTTATTCTCGATGAAGATGGGCGTTTTTACTTTTTGGAAATGAATACACGCTTGCAGGTAGAGCATCCCATCACCGAGCTGGTGACCGGACAGGATTTGGTGCAATGGCAGATTATGGTGGCAGATGGTAAGCCATTGCCATTACGACAAAAAGACCTTGTGCAAAATGGCCACGCAATAGAAGTGCGGATTTATGCCGAAGATCCGGATAATAATTTTCTGCCCACCACTGGCACTATCGAACGTGTTGGCACGCCATGCGCGCAGCATTTGCGCTTTGAAAATGGCTATGCGGATGGCAATCAAATTACGGTTAACTACGACCCAATGCTGGCAAAAGTAGCGGTTTGGGCTGAAGAGCGTACACTTGCCGCCGATAAGCTACGTCATGTGCTGGATGATGTGTGGTTTGCCGGAGTGAAAACCAATCGCAGTTATTTGCAACGTGTTTTAGCGCATCCGTCATTTATTGCAGGGGATACGTTCACTAGTTTTGTAGTTACACACGAGGCTGATCTCAAACAAAAGCCTATTGCTAATGATATACAGGCCGCCATGATTGCCGGTTTCGTTTTAGCGCGCCCGGAGCGGCAACGTCATCAGGCTTCGTCACAACCATATAACCCGTGGGTAGAACCCGTGCTCAGTGGTTTCAGGAACGCATAGATTATGAAAAAAATATTTGTAATTAACGGACAAGAAGTGCCGGTTGAAAATATGGTCATTCGCGCAGGGCAGGTTAGCTTTACGTTGGATGGGGTGGATTATGCTTTTTCAGGAGCGCCGGATGCGCATGGCGAATTCACTATTAACAGCCAACACAGCAATTACAATGGTTTTGTAGGCAAGCGTACACAGCAAGGCATGCAAACGATTTTTATGCATGGCGGTATCGAAGCACATATCGACCAACATGGATTAACCCGCAACAAAAGCCAAGCCGGTAGTAAAGGTGCGGCACATACGGCGCCCATGCCTGGTACGATACAAAAAATACTGGTAACGCCCGGACAAGTGGTAGAAGCAGGTGAGCCACTGGTAATCATGGAAGCCATGAAGCTGCAGCTGAATATCGAAGCCGCCTACGCAGGTACCGTAGAAGAGGTATTATGCGAAACAGGTGGGCTGGTGAGTGACGGTACGTTGTTAGTTGATGTAAAAAGTAACGATGCACAATAATTTGCACGAAAGGCCTTGCCATGATGACAGTGACACCTAAACGGGTGAAAATTGTTGAAGTAGGTGCGCGGGATGGCCTGCAAAATGAAAAAAAGCCCATCGCCACCCAAGATAAATTTACTTTCATTAAAATGCTGGCCGAAGCTGGGCATAAGAATATAGAGCTAACCAGCTTTGTACGACCTGATGCGATTCCTCAGTTATCTGACGCACAGGAATTAATGGCATTGGTCAACGCTCATCCTTTCGCGCCTGATATTCAGTTTTCGGCGCTGGTGCCAAACATGAAGGGGTTGGAAAAAGCGATTGAAACGGGAGTGAAAGAAATTGCTCTTTTTGTTGCTACTTCCGATAGCTTTTCAAAACGTAATATCAATGCCACTGTTGATGAATCATATGCCCGTATTGCACCGGTAGCAAAAGCAGCCTTAGATGAAGGACTGCGTGTACGCGGATACCTCTCTACTGTGTTTGGTTGCCCTTATGAAGGCACTATTGCTACAAATGCGGTAGTAGATGGTTGTAAGCGACTCGAAGATCTGGGAGTGTACGAAGTATCCTTAGGGGACACGACCGGTGTAGCCACTCCGCTTCAAGTACAAACTCTTTTGGATGTGCTACTGATTAACATCACACCCTATAAATTGGCAATGCATTTTCATGATACTCGGGGAATGGCTGTGGCTAATACCCTCGCTGCATTGGACATGGGAATTGTTAACTATGATGCCTCTGCCGGTGGTTTGGGAGGATGCCCTTATGCTAAAGGCGCAAGCGGTAATGTAGCTACAGAAGATTTGGTGTATTTATTTCACGCGATGAATATTCAAACCGGAATTGATATGGATAAGCTTATTTCAGCCTCGAAATTCATGCTTGATAAGCTAGATGTCGAAAGCCCGTCTAAGGTGCATCGCGTATTTGCGAATAACGGCTAATAAACTCTAAAAAAAGTGGCTTTCCCGATAATGCTCCTGTAAAAATGCAGGTTAGCAAATAATAAATAATGCCTTAACGTGGCATAGGGAGCATTGCATGGAACAACATAATATATACGATATGGCCTTGCCGCAGAATAAAGCCAATTTTATTGCGCTAACCCCACTGCAATTTATAGAACGTACCGCACAGATCTATCCCGATAGGACATCTGTTATTCATGGCGATAAGCAGTTTACATGGAAGCAGACCTATGCGCGATGCCGGCAATTGGCTTCGGCTTTACAAAAGAAAGGCATAGTCCGTGGCCAAACCGTGGCTGTGCTGGCAAATAATACACCAGAACACATCGAAGCGCATTACGGCATTCCCATGTGCGGCGCGGTTATTACCTCGCTTAATACCCGATTAGATGCTGCTCTAATTGCCTTTCAACTTATTCATAGTGAAGCAAAAGTATTGATTGTGGATCGCCAATACAGCGCACAAGTTCAAGAAGCGTTAGAAATGCTCGATAAAGCTCCGCTCATTATTGATATTGATGATCCGGAATATAAAGGCGGTACATTGCTAGGCGATGCAGACTATGAGGCTTTTATTGCTACGGGCGATCCAGAATTTGATTGGTATTGGCCAAACGATGAATGGGATGCTATTTCCATGAATTATACTTCAGGCACAACCGGCGACCCTAAAGGAGTAGTATATCATCATCGTGGTGCATTTTTAAACTCTATGGGTAATGCAGTAGCGTGGAACATGCAGCATCATCCGGTGTATTTATGGACGTTACCAATGTTTCATGCCAGCGGCTGGTGCTTTCACTGGACAATTACGGCGATGGCCGGAACGCATATTTGTTTGCGCAAAGTCGAGGCCGCCCCAATTTTTGATTTAATTAAAACCCATCATGTCACTTATTTTACCGCCGCGCCGATTGTACTGAATATGCTGGTGAATGCACCGCCAGAAGTGAAAAAGCGCTTTGATTATACGGTAAAAGTAATGACGGCAGGCTCGGCGCCACCAGCAGCGGTGCTGGAAGCAATGGCCACAATGGGTTTTGATGTGACGCATGTATATGGCGCAACCGAAGTATTTGGCCCTAATATGTCCTGTGCGTGGCACCCGGAATGGAGTGCGCTTGAGGATGAAGAACAAGCGTATCTTAAAGCCCGTCAAGGTGTGCGCACACAGTTTTTAGAAAAAATGATAGTTGGTAAAACAGACACTTGCGAAGAGGTGCCGTGGGATGGTCTAACCATGGGCGAAGTGCTTATGCGTGGCAATACCGTGATGAAAGGCTATTTGAAAAACCCGAAAACCACGGCAAAAACTTTTTCTGGTGGCTGGTATCATACGGGAGATCTAGCCGTGCGCCATCCCGATGGATACATAGAGGTCAAAGATCGCCTTAAAGATATTATTATTTCTGGTGCCGAAAACATCTCTACCATCGAAGTAGAAAGCGTAATATATCGTCATCCGGCAGTGCTAGAGGCGGCGGTCGTGGCTAAACCTGATGATAAATGGGGAGAGGTTCCCTGTGCATTTATTGAGCTGAAACCGAATGCAGCATTGAGTGAAGATGAAATGATTACGTATTGCCGGGATAAAATGGCGCATTATAAAGCCCCAAAATATGTAGTGTTTGGTGCGCTGGATAAGACATCTACCGGTAAAATTCAAAAATATGTGCTGCGTGAAAAAGCAAAACATGTACCCATAAGGAAAACAGAATGAGCGATGCAGTTGTAATTGTTGGTGCAGCGCGTACTCCCATGGGTGGAATGCTGGGAGATTTCGCTAATGCACCTGCCGTGTTACTAGGGGCTACCGCCATCGAAGCTGCGATGGAACGCGCAAAAATTAAACCCGAGCATATTGCCGAAGTGATTATGGGTTGCGTTTTGGCAGCAGGGCAGGGTCAGGCACCTGCACGTCAGGCTGCACGCGCTGCGGGTGTGGCTGATGCAAGTGGTGCCACAACAGTGAACAAAATGTGTGGCAGTGGCATGAAGGCTGTGATGCTGGCACATGATGCGTTATTAGCAGGTAGTGGCGTTGCTTATGTGGCTGGCGGTATGGAAAACATGAGCAATGCTCCCTATTTATTGCCCAAAGCCCGTGCTGGAATGCGCATGGGGCATGGTCAGCTAATCGATCATATGTTTTTTGATGGATTGGAAGATGCTTATGACAAAGGGCGATTAATGGGCAGTTTTGCCGAAGAATGCGCCAACAGGTATCACTTTACACGCGAAGCACAGGATGCCTTCGCTATCGAATCTTTACGCCGTGCATTGGCGGCAACAGAAGAAGGTAAGTTTACCGATGAAATTTCTCCCGTAGCACTTAAGGAGCGCAAAGGCGAGCGGGTTGTAGCACAAGATGAACAACCGGCAAAAGCGCGCCCTGAAAAAATTCCGCAGTTAAAACCTGCTTTTCGCGCCGACGGCACCGTGACTGCCGCCAATGCCAGCAGTATTTCGGATGGCGCTGCCGCATTGGTGTTAATGCGTGAAAGTGATGCACTGGCACAAGGCCTTACACCGCTTGCACGCATTGTTGCCCATGCCAGCCATGCCCGCGCACCGAGCGAATTTGCCGTTGCTCCTGTGGGCGCATTGCAAAAGCTATTACAAAAAGCAAATTGGTCGGTGGACGAAGTTGATCTGTGGGAAATTAATGAAGCATTTGCTGTTGTCACCATGGCCGCTATGCACGACCTGAAACTCGACCATGCTAAGGTGAATGTTCATGGTGGCGCATGTGCTTTGGGGCATCCCATTGGTGCATCTGGCGCACGTATTCTGGTTACGTTGCTTTATGCGTTGCAATATTATGGAAAAACCAAAGGCGTAGCAACCTTATGCATTGGTGGCGGCGAAGCTACGGCCATGGCGATTGAGAGGTTGGCGTGAATATAACTGGAAAAGTAGCTATTGTTACCGGCGGCGGCAGTGGTATTGGCGAAAATGTAGCGCGTGGTTTTGCCAAAGCAGGTGCAAAAGTTGTTATACTTGATCGCGATATGGATGCCGCCACCACAGTAGCCAAAGAAATCGGAGCAGCAGCAATAGAATGTGATGTTGCGGATAGCCAAAGCGCCACATCTGCATTTGAAGTATCGCGTCGAAACCATGGCAATTGCCATGCATTAGTACATTGCGCTGGTATCCTTATGGGTAAGCGTATTTTGGGCAAAGATGGCGCGGCAGATCTGGAACATTTTGCCAAAGTGGTAAATGTGAATCTGGTGGGCAGCTTCAATATGCTGCGCTTAGCAGCAGCTCAAATGAGCGAGAACGATGCGCTTGACGATGGCGAGCGTGGCATAATTATTACCACCTCCTCAATTGCAGCCTATGAAGGGCAAATAGGGCAGGCGGCATATGCAGCATCGAAAGGCGGCGTCGCCTCACTCACATTGCCTGCCGCCCGTGAACTGGCACGGTTTGGCATACGGGTAATGGCCATTGCCCCAGGCATGGTAGCAACGCCCATGATTATGCAGCTTCCGCAAGAAACACAAGAAGATCTGATTGCACCGGTGCCCTTTCCACATCGTTTTGCGCAACCAGAGGAGTTTACAAAGCTGGCATTGCATATTATAGATAACGCCATGCTGAACGGCGAAGTGATTCGACTCGACGGAGCAAATCGACTGCAACCCAAATAACAGAGCCATATTCATGCGATTATCCCAATTCTTTTTGCCGCTAATTAAAGAAAATCCGGCAGAAGCTCAGATTGTGTCCCACCGTCTCATGCTACGGGCAGGAATGGTGCGTCAGCTTTCCGGAGGAATTTATAGCTGGCTACCCTTAGGGTTGCGGGTGCTGAACAATATTGCAAATATCGTGCGCGAAGAGCAAAACAAAGCCGGAATGAACGAAATTCTTATGCCTACCATTCAACCGGCAGAGCTATGGAAAGAATCTGGCCGCTACGATGATTATGGCAAAGAAATGCTACGTATTACCGATCGCCACGAACGTGAAATGCTGTATGGCCCCACCAATGAAGAAGTGGTAACAACTATTTTTCGCGATGCGGTGAAAAGCTATAAAAATATGCCTGCAATGCTCTACCATATACAATGGAAATTTCGTGACGAAATTCGCCCGCGCTTTGGCGTAATGCGAGGCCGTGAATTCTTAATGAAAGACGCTTATAGCTTCGATATAGACGAAGAATCGGCTATCAAATCCTATAATTTAATGTATGACACCTATCTGAATACCTTTGCGCGGCTTGGCGTGGCAGCAGTTGCAGTGCGTGCGCCCACAGGCCCCATTGGCGGAAGCCTGAGCCATGAGTTTCACATTGTTGCAGAAACCGGCGAAAGCGAAATTTATTACGACGCGCAACTGGATGATATCCGCGATGGTAAAATCACTATGTCTACGGAGCAAATGCGTGAGCTGTATGCCATGGAAGTCGAACAGCATGATCCTGAGCAATGCGATGTTCCTGCCGAGCGTTTGCGCAAAGCCCGTGGCATTGAAGTGGGGCATATTTTTAATTTTGGCACCAAATACACCGAATGCATGAATGCCCGCATTGCAGGGCCAGACGGGCAAATGGTCGCGCCAAATTGCGGATCTTATGGAATTGGTGTATCGCGCCTAGTGGGGGGAATTATTGAAGCTTGCCATGACGAAAACGGGATTGTGTGGCCAGAAGAAGTCGCACCTTTCAAAGTGGGCCTTGTGAATATTCGCGGCAAAGACGAAGCATGCGTCACAACAGCCGATAATATCTATAATCTTTTGCAAAATGCAAATGTGGAAGTGCTGTATGACGATACCGAAGAAAGCGCCGGAAAAAAATTCGCCGCGATGGATTTGATTGGCCTGCCGTGGCAAATCGTGGTTGGCCCCCGTGGCGTAGAAGCTGGCACAGTAGAGCTAAAAAACCGTAAATCCGGCGAAAAGCAGGAACTGAGCTTGGAGTCTGCACTGGAGATGATCACAAAACGCAAACAAGCCGTGGCGGCGTGATTAGCACATATTACATAGATAGAAACACCACTTATGATTAAACCTTTTGAATGGATGCTGGCTTTTCGCTATTTGCGTGCGCGCAGGGCAGAGGGATTTATCTCGGTTATTGCCGGATTCTCGCTTACGGGCATTGCGCTTGGCGTGGCTACACTTATTGTAGTAATGGCGGTAATGAATGGTTTTCGCACCGAATTGCTCGGACGTATTTTAGGCATTAGTGGTCATGTGCAGATTTATGATTCCCGTGGCGCGATGTTCGATTATGACGAACGCGCACAGGAGTTTTTAAGATTAGAGCATGTTACTTCTGCCTCTGCACAAGTGGAAGGGCAGGTGATGGTAAGCGCCAATGGTCAGGCACAAGGTGTAATGATCAATGGGCTGCGTGGCAAAGACATACAAAAAAAACCATTAGTAGCAGAGCATATTGTTGCAGGCAATTTGGAAGCATTTAACAACGGCGAAGGCGTGCTGGTTGGGGCGAGGCTGGCACAAAAACTGGGGCTGGGCATTGGGGATAATATTACCCTCATATCTCCCGAAGGACGCGCTACAATTGCAGGAATGATGCCCCGCGTGAAAGCTTACCCCATTGCGGCAATGTTTGATGTGGGCATGTTTGAGTATGATTCCGGCTTGGTCTTTATGCCGTTTGAAGAAGCGCAAATCTTTTTCAAGCTAGCGCGTGGAGAAGATACCGCAGTGTCTTCTATAGAATTAATGGTAGACAATCCAAAACAAGCGGCAGCGGTGGCGGCAGAAATTGCCCGCACAAACCCACAGCTTTATGTGCAAAGCTGGGAAGATACCAACGCGCAGTTTTTTAATGCGCTAAAGGTAGAGCGCAGCGTGATGTTTTTGATTCTTACGCTCATCATAATTGTGGCTGCGTTTAATATTATCTCCAGCCTGATTATGCTGGTGCGCGATAAAACCCGCGATATAGCGATTATGCGTACTATGGGCGCTCCTCGCGGCTCAATATTGCGGGTGTTCTTTATATGCGGCTCCAGCATTGGTGTGATTGGTACTGTGACGGGAGTGGCGCTGGGGCTGACATTTGCATTGAATATTGATAGCATTAAGGTGTTTTTACAAGGTCTTACCGGAGTAGAGCTTTTTGATCCCACGATTTACTTCTTATCGACTCTGCCTGCCGAAGTGAACTTTGTTGAGGTCGCTAGAATTTCGCTAATGTCGCTGGCATTGTCTTTTGCTGCAACATGGTATCCGGCATGGCGCGCAGCGCGCCTCGACCCAGCGGAGGCATTGCGTTATGAGTGATATACCGAGTGCATTAGAACTGCAGAATGTCACACGGCATTTTATGCAAGCAGGCGAAAAGCTGGAAGTATTGCGCGGTGCAAACCTCACCCTCAAGCGCGGTGAAATCGTGGCGCTGGTCGGGCCGAGTGGATCAGGTAAAACTACATTGCTGCAAATTACCGGACTTCTCGACCAGCCAAGCAGTGGCAATGTGGTAATAGGTGGGCGCGCAGTTGCAAGCGCTAAAGACAATATCCGTACCGAACGCCGGTTGCAGGATTAGGGATTTATCTATCAATTTCACCATTTGCTGCACGAATTTTCGGCACAGGAAAACGTGATGCTTCCCCTTATGGTGGGCGGAAAAACTAAAGCCAATGCGAAAAATCGCGCCAATGAATTGCTTGAGTCGCTAGGATTGGGGCATAGGCTCACCCACCGTCCGGCTCAACTTTCGGGAGGGGAGCAGCAACGTGTGGCTATCGCACGCGCTCTGGCTAATGAGCCTAAAGTAATTTTGGCAGATGAGCCAACAGGAAATCTTGACCCTCACACAGCAGATCAGGTTTTTGCCATGCTGATGAAAATTGCGCGTGAGAATGGTGTAGCGGCACTGATTGCTACACATAACTATGAGCTTGCAGCGCGGATGGATCGTAGCGTATTGATGGAAGACGGCGTATTAAAAAATCAATAATCAGTGTTAACGGATTTTTTCATCGCTATAGGCGTATTTGATAAGCACACCAACCAAAAACCCAAAAATCATATACGCCCAGATATCGGTTTTACTCCACTCAAATTGCAATAGATAATTGAAGTCAACATTCAGCTTATCCAGCACCTTGTCGGCGCTTTTGCCTAAATTTGTGCCATTAGAAAGGTCCATGAATAATCCGGTAATAATCTTGGCAAGAATAATAGTGCCAATCACACCAACCATACCGGGCACCAGCCACCAATGGATAAAGGTGTGAATGGTAAAAGGCGTTTCTTCATCATCTTTGCGTTTCAGGCGCATTTCTTCTTCTTTGTTGTGTTGCATATAGTCCATGTGAACGCCCCATCGAGGATTATGTTGTAAGTGGCAAATTAGCAGTGGGATTCTGCCCATAATTTGCTACTGTGTGGTTCTTATACTGCGTATAAAATAATTTGGAAATAGTTTATGAGTGACAGCCCGCAAAAAACATATGCGATTACACCGCGTTATGTGCATTTGCGCGTACATTCAGCCTATTCGCTATCCGAAGGCGCGATTCCGGTAAAAGAGGCGATTGCGCTGAGCAAGAAATTTTCCATGCCGGCTGTCGCTCTTACTGACACAAATAATCTTTTTGGCTCGCTTGAGTTTTCGCAGGCAGCGTCGTCCGCCGGTGTGCAGCCAATTATTGGCTGCCAATTATCGTTTAAACCGATTTGCGATAGCTCGCAAGTAGGAAAAAATGCGAGTGCAAAAACTCCATGCGAACAATTATCGCTCTATGCTAAAAATGAAACCGGATATTACAATTTACTCAAATTGGTGAGCAAGGCCTACCTTAATCCGCCAGAAGACGCAATGGGCATGGCAATGCTTGCTTACGAAGATTTAGATGCCCATAAAGAAGGCATTATTGTGCTTACCGGAAGCATACACGGGGCAGTAGGACGATTCTTGCTGGCAAAGAAAGAAGCGCAAGCCGAGAATTTTTTGCTCAGACTTTCCAACATGTTCAAAGACAGCCTTTATGTTGAACTTCAAAGACACAACTTGCCAGAAGAGCAGCGCACTGAGCCAGATTTTATCGCATTGGCGCAAAAGCATAACTTACCTGTGGTTGCCACGAATGATGCGTATTTTACAACCCGCGATAAAGCAGAGGCGCATGACGCGTTGCTATGCGTAGCGGGAGGTACATATGTAGCAGAAGAAAATCGCCGTCGGTTGAACGGGGAGTTTTATTTCAAATCGCAAGACGAGATGGCGCAGCTTTTTGCGGATATTCCGGAAGCATTGGCTAATACGGTGCATATTGCGCAGCGCTGTGCAGTCTTATCGCCCAAACGCGCTCCCATTTTGCCAAGTTTTGTGACTGACGAACAAAAATCTCAGGGGTATGATGAGGCTGCGGTGCTACGCGAACAATCACGCGAGGGGTTGGAATACCGGCTAAAAGCTCATGTGTATACCGAAGATATGAATGACACGCGGCGTGAGGAAATTGCCAAACCGTATTGGGAGCGTTTGGAATTTGAATTGGATATAATTATCCAGATGGGCTTTCCTGGGTATTTTCTGATTGTATCTGACTTTATTAAATGGTCGAAAGAGCATGATATTCCGGTAGGGCCGGGCCGTGGGTCGGGTGCAGGGTCGATTGTCGCATGGTCGCTGCTTATTACCGACCTTGATCCACTGCGCTACGGATTGTTGTTTGAGCGGTTTTTAAACCCCGAGCGAGTGTCAATGCCGGATTTTGATGTGGATTTTTGCCAAGACCGGCGTGATGAGGTGATCCGCTATGTGCAGAATAAATATGGCTATGACCAAGTAGCGCAAATTATTACTTTTGGTAAATTGCAAGCGCGGGCAGTGTTGCGCGATGTGGGGCGTGTGCTGCAAATGCCCTATGGGCAGGTTGATCGCATTTCGAAGATGGTGCCAAACAATCCCGCTCAGCCATGCACATTGCAACAAGCCATAGATATAGAACCGATGTTACGTCAGGCGCGGCGCGATGATGAAGCGGTAGAAAAACTATTGCATATTGCTTTGCAGCTAGAAGGGTTATATCGCCATGCCTCCACCCATGCGGCGGGGGTAGTAATTGGCGATCGTAAGCTGGATGAGCTGGTGCCTATGTACCGTGATGCAAAATCGGACATGCCCGTAGTGCAGTATTCGATGAAATACGCAGAATCTGCCGGACTGGTAAAGTTCGACTTTTTGGGTTTGAAAACGCTGTCAGTTCTCAAAAACGCAACAGATTTTATTAAGCTAAGCTGCGGCGATGATATTGACTTGCTAACAATTCCAGAGGGAGATCCCGCCAGTTATGAAATGCTGTCGCGGGGTGAAACCGTGGGTGTTTTTCAGTTTGAGTCAGTGGGTATGCGCGATTCATTATATAAACTCAAACCCGATTGTCTGGAAGATTTGATTGCGATGGTATCGCTTTATCGTCCGGGGCCGATGGATAACATTCCTTCGTATATTGCACGAAAACACGGCAAAGAAGAACCCGACTATATGCACCCTATGTTGGAAGAGGTGCTAAAGGAAACCCACGGCGTAATCATTTATCAGGAACAAGTGCAAAAAATTGCGCAGGTTATGGGCGGGTATACCCTTGGTGGCGCAGATTTGCTTCGCCGCGCAATGGGTAAAAAAATTAAAGAAGAGATGGATGCACAGCGCGTTACCTTTACCGAAGGCGCGGTGAAAAACAAGGTAAGCGAAAAGCAGGCCAGCCAGATTTTTGACCATGTAGCTAAGTTCGCAGGATACGGATTCAATAAATCCCACGCCGCTGCATACGCATTGGTTGCCTATCAAACGGCGTATCTCAAGGCAAATTATCCGGTTGAGTTTTTAGCAGCCTCGATGAATTACGATTTGAACAACACCGATAAACTCGCGATATTCAGGCAGGAGGTTAAGCGGCTTGGCATAGAAATGTTGCCACCGGATGTGAATATGTCACAGCCGCTCTTTAGTGTAGAAGTGCTTACTGATGCGAAAGGTAAGCCGGTTTTAAACGAGAAAGGCGAGCAGAAGCGCGCTATACGCTATGGCTTGGCAGCGCTTAAAAATGTTGGTGAATCGGCAATGGCGGCGCTAGTGGCTGAACGTACAGCCAGCGGTAAATTCAAAGATGTTTTCGGGCTGGTAGGTCGAGTTGATAGCCGTATGATAAACCGCCGCGCCCTTGAAAATTTGATTAAAGCAGGGGCGCTGGACAGCCTGAATCCCAACCGGCAGCAATTGTTAGAATCAGTAGATACATTGCTGTCGTATTCAGCCACCCTAGCGCGGGAACGCGAAAGCAATCAGGTGAGTTTGTTTGGCGACGCGGTGCATGATATGCCAAAACCCGCCCTACGAGAGCTAAAAGACTGGCCGCCATTGGAGCGTCTGCATCATGAGTTTTCTGCTGTTGGGTTTTATTTGTCTTCGCACCCCCTCGAAGGTTATGCGCGCAATTTAAAACGCATGGGTATTGTTTCGTCATCTAACTTTAGTAGCCGTTTAACTGCAAGTTATAGCATGGTCAAACTAGCGGGCATTGTTACTGGGGTTAAAACCCGGGTTTCTGATAAAGGAAAGTTTGCATTTGTACAGCTTTCCGATGTGGATGGTATTTTTGAAGTATCGATTTTTGATGAAACAATGCTGTCTTCTAACCAGAATCTTTTGGAAAATGGCCAATTGCTGTTAGTGCAAGCAGAAGGAAAAATGGACGAAGGCGGCTTAAGGCTTATTGTTCAGGGATTATCTGCGCTCGATGAAGCGGTGCTTCGCGCCCAGCGTGGAGAGGTGCATATTTACGTTGACGGCGATGACGAGGCCGATCAGCTGAAAACAATTATAGATTCATCGCTTTCGACGAGTAAACAAAGTGGCGTGCAAATAAAATTTTATGTAGACTGGGGGCGAAATGAGCGTGTGATCGTCGCACTCGATAAAAATTATCATATTTCGCCAACAACAATAGCAAATTTAGAAGCGCTCGATGGAATAGCGCAAGTGGTAGAGGTTTAGAAATTATGCAAACAAAATCAGCAATTATTGGATTAGCGGGACTCGCTGTGATCACCGGTTTTTACATGGTCAGCACACAAAATGCGCTGTCGTTTAGCAAGCAGCCGCTTACATCTCCGGATTCGGATCTATCAGAAATGGAAAAGCCGCCAGAAGCACCTGCCATGACAATGGTAAATATTCCAGAAAATTGCCCCAGTATGGCTAATAGTGTACCGTTGGTATTCAATGATGAACATACCGATAAAACCCGCGAAGTTATCCGCGCCTACGAAATGCAATATAGAGACGGAGAGTTTATCGAAGAAGGTAAGACCCGTTATATACAATATATTGACGTGAATAACGATGGTAATCAGGATTTCATGACGTTATACAATGGTTTGAACTGGTGTGGATCTATTGGCTGCGTGGTAGAGGTATTCACGCAGGACGCAAATGGTGAATACACAGCTAGTCAGGCCTTTTATACTACGAAAGAGTCATCATCCTACGCATTGCAGGCTACTCATAATGGATATATGCAAATGATAACTCCGGTGCAAAACGCATTGCTACCTAAACAGCAACATTTATGGAAATGGACAGGGGAGCGCTACGAGGCCAATGAATATTGTCTGAATGGCAGCTAATCGCCACTTACATGTTGCGCAGCCTATCTAATGATATGCACATAGCGCTGGCAATTCCACGCGCTTTAGTGAGTGTTTCTTCCCATTCGCCAAGGGGGGTGGAATCATGCACTATTGCGCCGCCCACTTGAAATTCAAATTGTGTGCCTTGCAAAATAATGGTGCGTATGACTACCGATAAATCTGCAGCACCATCGCCACCAAACCAGCCAATGGCACCGCTATACACGCCACGCGCACGAGGCTCTATAGATGAGCATAATTCCATGGCCTGAATTTTTGGTGCGCCTGTCATTGAACCGGGGGGAAAGCATTTTGCCACCAACTGTAATGGTGTGACATCGCCACGGCGCTGCCCGCTAATAGTAGACGACATATGATGCACCGTGGCATAGCTGCTGATTTCAAATAACGCCTCGGTCTTAACGCTGCCAATTTTGCAGCCACGGGCAATGTCATTGCGCATTAGGTCAACAATCATTAAATTTTCGGCGCGGTCTTTTTCGCTTTTGGCAAGCTGGCTGCATAAGCGCCTATCTGTTGCTGCATCTGCCGATCGCGGTGCAGAGCCTTTTATGGGGCGTACTTCTACATGGCCTTCTTCTGTAAGCTGTAAAAAACGCTCTGGGCTAGAAGATACAATAGCAGTGTCGCCCTGCACCAATAATGCGCTATAGGGTGCAGGCGAAAGCTCAGCCAAGCGAGTAAATAGCGCGGCGGCACAAGGCTTAGTGGAAAATTCGCCAAAAAATTTGCGGGTAAGATTTGCCTGATACAAGCTTCCTTCTACAATAGCCTGCTGTATTGCCTCGACATATTGCAGATATTGCGCTTTATGCATATCCGAATGAAGCGTTGCAATAGCAGGTGGTTGTTGATGAAATGGCGATTTAGCAGGAGCGGGAGCTAGCGGCGCATCTGCATCCATACGATGCATAGTAAGAGTGGCAGCCTCATGATCAAACACTAATATGGTGGCGTAGCGACGCATACATAACGATGGCATTGGTATATAGCTCGGCGCATCGCGGGTTAGATTCTCCACGCTGTTTTTAAGGCCATAGCCTAAATAGCCCAGCCAAAAATTAGCATAACGCGGTAAATTCTGTGTGAGCTCCTGCTCCAAAGAATCAAAATCTTCAGATTCTATAGTGGTTTGAGGATATAACGCCAACAGCGAGTAGCGCCCGCTATAAGTAGTTTTTAAACCGGAGTATAATAGCGCATAATCTAGCTTCTTCTCGGTCAGGGCAGGAAGGTAGTTGAGTGGTTCACACCATTCAAGCGCGGTGGGCGGCAGCATAAGCTTCTATATCCTTGTGTAATACAGAACGTAATGCGCTTGCCAAGGCCACGCTATCAGGAAATTGCCAGTTATTTGGCCGCAGCTCGGTAATGGGCATTGCCTGCCAAGTACTATTGGTGGCAACCATGGCATCGGCATTTTTCAAATGTGCGAGTGGAAAGCTTCCTTGCTCTATTTTGTAGGGTGAAAGCCGCAATATTGTACTGCGCGTAGTGCCGTCCAAAACTCCGCAATCAAGGGCTGGAGTAAAAAGCGTATCGCCTTTTTGCCAAAACACATTAGCAGAGCCGGCTTCGCATATATTGCCATGTGCGTTGAGTAGCAAACTATCAAGGCAGCCGTGTTTTGCCGCTTGAATACGCGCAAGTGTAGAATTTACCCCTTGCGCAATTTTATATTGAACAGGCAAAGCTTGGAGAGAGGGCTTTTCTATTTCACCAAGCCATAGCGTAGCTGGATCAATCGGAGGAGTGATCCGGCGCGTAGCTTCGATAACTAAGGTGCTATCGGCGGGGCCAGTGGGTAAATAGCCTATGCTGCCTACCCCACGACTGATGGCAATACGCAATGTGGCATCCACCAATCCATTTTTAGAAATCAGCTGTAATGCAGGCTGACGCAAATCTGATATTCTAAATGGAATTTCAAGTGCTTGAAGGCCGCATTTGAGGCGGCGCATATGCAAATCCCACTGGTACGGGAGGCCTTTGTATACGGCCACGGTTTCGAATACGCCGTCGCCAAAGCGAAAGCCCCGATCCTGTACAGAAACCTGAGCCTTTTTCAACGGGGTAAACCGACCATTTACATAGCAATATTGTGTCATGCTATGGTTGTAGCTGTAAAACTATAGAACGCCAATGAAAATTCACATCCGAAAACTTGCTCATGTGAAATCTAAATAAAGTTTAATGTATTTTTTACATGCGCTGTGCTATTATTATTGTGCTTGTAATAAATTGGAGTTCGGATGTCTGGTAATACTGATACACAAATAGCCCCTGAAACCGGTAGAAATCAGTCGGTTGAAGCCATGAGCAGAGCTGCAAGAGATGCTGCGGCGAATGCCATGCGCGGAATGTTTCGCGATCATAATATGAAAAATGTTGGCATTGGTGCTGGCATGGTGGGGCACGATCAGCATCTGGCAGGCACTAAAAATACCAAGCTCAATACAATGCGCGATGAAGCGCGTAATGATGCGGTAGGAGTTCATGCTGAAGGCAGTGCAGCTGCACGTCTCGCTGAGATCGAGGCTTCGAAAAGTATCGACCCTAAATATGTTAATCCGACTATGCATGATGATGCATTTGCGAAGCAGCCTGATAAACAACCAGAATTAAGCGGTAACGCTCAGAATAGTTCGCGTGGCCAAGAACGTGCTGCAAATGAAGAAGCCGATAAAGCGCCACGTCCACGCGATATCACCGAAGCTACTGCCCGTAGTGCAAATGAAGGCTATTTAGGGAAGTTAGGTCGGCAAGACAAAGAGTCTTTATCTAAACCTAAAGAGCAAGCCACCAACAAGGACATTGGTTTTAAGCCTTCTGCATCTTTACGCGAGGCCGCAAGTCAGGTGCGCGTAGATGTTGCCGCGCTAAGGAATGCTGGCGTTGCTATGGGTGGCAAAGACGGCGGCAGATCAACTCCCGCTGCCACAGTGCCTGCACAAGGTCGCCAACAAAGTGCAATATCAATTTAATCCGCACAGCTTACTTGCTTTTTTATGTAAAACAGGCAATTCTTTCGCGATAATTAATTTATTCGCGAAAATTTCTTCATGCCACATCAACGCCTTACCCAACCTTATCCGTTCTGTTTGAATATCGACCAGTTGTCGCTGCCGGTACATTTAGGTGTAACCGAGGCAGAGCAAGAACATGCACAAACTGTGTATATGGATATGCGGCTATATTACCCCACCGTTCCTGATGCGAATAGTAACGATGGCCAAGAGTATCTCTGTTATGACGCGCTGTGTCAGCAAATGCTGGATGCAGCCCAATCTAAGCCAATAGCACTCATAGAGTTTCTGCTAGGGGAGTTATACAGAGCCGCCCGCGCAATCATTCCAAACGAAATAAAGATTTACATTAAAATCAGCAAGCCTCTGCCAGAATCTTTGATGGGCTATGCTGTGCAGAGCGCCGCTGTGGAATACACCGATTTGCTGGAAGGATTATAATGTGATTTTGCTTGGCTTAGGCAGTAATCTGGGAGACCGCAAAAGTAATTTGGATGCCGCGTTAAAGGCGCTTGGGCAAGGCAATGATGCGCCACTGCAAATACAGCATGTTTCGTCTATTTATGAAAGTGCCGCATTATTACCAGAAAATGCTCCACCAGAATGGGATATATCATATTATAATATCGTCATTTCTGCCATCACTACGCTCAAACCCGAAAAATTATTGCAGACTATAAAACGCATTGAAGTGGAATTGGGGCGTAAAGATATTGGTCGCTGGGGGCCACGCATAATAGATATTGATATTCTTGCGTATGATGACATGATTCATGAAAGTGAATCGTTGATAATTCCCCATGCAGAAATGCTGGGGCGTGATTTTGTAATGATTCCTTTGGCCGAACTTCACCCGCATTGGCATTACCCGACTGCGGCAAAGATAACAACGCAAACACCACTCACAGCACAACAAGTGGTGGAGCAAAAAGCCATGACGCTGGGAGAAGGCCTAAAGCGCTTACCTCTAACGTTGCAATGGCAGCAGGATAACGCATGACACAAGAAATTCGCACCCGCATTGTTGCTATCATTAACCTTACCCCTGATTCATTTTCGGATGGCGGAAAATATGCGGAGCCGGAATCTGCTGTTAGTGCCATGGAAAACATGGTGGAGCAGGGTGCAGATGTGCTGGATATTGGCGCAGAGTCTACCCGCCCGGGCGCACGCACCCTTTCGCACGAAGAGGAATGGGAGCGCTTATCACCCATTCTTAGCCTTGCGAAAAGCCGGTTTCCCCACACGGCAATTAGTGTGGATACGCGTAACCCCACCACAGCTGCTCGCGCCATAGATTGCGGGGTAGATTGGATTAATGATGTTAATGGTGGCAAGGACCCGCAAATGCTGGCAGTTATTCGCAGTGCCTCGTGCAAATATGTGGTGATGCATTCGCTTACTGTGCCAGCTAACCCAAAAGAAGTGCTGCATGATAGCATAGATGTGGTGACTTCATTGCGCAGCTGGGCAGAAAAGCGTATGCAGGATTTACACGATGCAGGCATAGCAAAAGAGCGTATTATTCTTGATCCGGGGATTGGCTTTGGAAAAACAGCCCAGCAATCCTGGGATATTTTGCGCAATATACCAAAACTTGCAGATATAGATGCACCAATGCTGGTTGGCCACTCACGAAAATCTTTTCTAAAATTGGTCACAGAAAAAGATGCAAAAGATCGTGACTTAGAAGGCAGCATGATATCGGCATGGCTAGTGCGAAACAAAATATCTTATTTACGTGTGCACGACGTGGTGGCAACAAAGCGAGCCATAGCTGTGGGAATGCAATTACAAGAAAGGTTAAATGCATGAAAACCAAAATTCATACAGATATGATGCGCCTGCTCAAGCAAATGGAAAACCCTTATTTGCGGGCGATAGATTTGCAATTGGTGCGCATGGTGAATCTCATGAATGCCATTGGCCGCCCTGATAAAAAACTTCCCCCCGTAATTCACGTGGCAGGAACAAATGGTAAGGGCTCCCTCATGGCGTATTTGCGCGCAATATATGAAGAAGCGGGCAAAGCGGTGCATGTATATACATCGCCCCATTTGGTGCGTTTTAATGAGCGTATAGTTCTAGCCGGAAAAGAAGTGGAAGATGCAGAGCTATATGATGCATTACGCCGAGTGCATCAGCTAAACCAACAATTTCCAGCAACCCTATTTGAAGCCGTAACTGCCGCAGCATTTATTTTGTTTGCCAAGCATAAAGCTGATTTGATGCTGGTTGAGGTGGGAATGGGTGGCAGGCTGGATGCTACGAATGTTTTAGAACATCCGGCAGTGAGTATGATAACCCCCGTATCCATCGACCATAGCGAATATCTGGGTAAGGACATTGCCGCTATCGCCCGCGAAAAAGCCGGAATTATGAAAAAAGATGTGCCATGCGTCATTGGCCCACAAAGTGAAGCTGCTATGGCCCTGTTGTCGGCGCATGCGCTTAAAGTGGGTACGCCGTTGATGCGTTATGGCATAGAGTGGCATTTAGAAAAACGGGGCGAAAGCTATTGGTATAAAAGCGACAGCCTTGAGTTGGAGCTACCTAAGCCTTCGCTGGCAGGCACCCATCAGTGGCAAAATGCCGCTACTGCAGTTGCTGCGGTAGATGTATTGAACCGTGATGTAATGAAAATTGATCAGACAGTTATACAAAGCGGTATACCAAAAGCTTTTTGGGAAGGGCGCTTGCAGCAGCTTTCGGGAAAATGGCTGGATGGATTGCCTGCCGGAAGTGAAGTATGGCTTGATGGAGGGCACAACCCTGCTGCGGGTGAAATTTTGGCGCAATGGGCAAAGGAACGTTGGCAAGAGCCACAATTACACATGGTAAGCGGTATGCTTAAAGGCAAGGATGTGCGCGGGTTTCTTACGCCACTAGCTCCGCTAACCAAGCATTTATGGGCAGTGCCGATACATGACGAGCCAAATGCGCTTATGCCGGGCGAGTTAGAACATAAAGCCAAAAACATGGGTATGAAGGCCAATACCGCGCACCATGTGCGTGAGGCGCTACAATATATTGGCGAGTCTTCAGATAAAAACACCCCGCAAAACATATTAATTACTGGTTCGCTCTATTTGGTGGGGCAAGTAATTGCAGAAGGTGTGTGAAATTTTAATAATTATGTTATAATATTTAAGTGAATATAACTTAAACTCATATTGTTACGCTGATAGGCATAAGTAATGCGACAGGATGAAGAATTTACCCCTCTGCAAATCGTGAAGAAAAATCTTTCAGATTTTAACCGTTGTGCGTATCGGGTGTATAAAACGCCTAAAGAGTTTGTGACGGTAGAGGCGGCCACAGCGCTGGAAGCATTTCGCGAAAGCGGCATAAAAAATCCGCTGCGCATTATACGTGAAACCCGCTTTATGGATCGCTTAGTCGATCAGGCGCGATTTACCGAAATGGAAGAAGTGATAAATACCGGCCTGATTATGGAAGCGCCAGCAGCCATAACCGGACACACCGAGGCTGTACCGCAAGCAGAGCCAAGCGAAGGCGAACTCCCTCCTGCTAAGGAAGTAGATGCCGCTACTGCCAGCGATTCTGTTGCGGAAGGAGTTGATGAAATCGCTCCAGAGTCAGCACAAAGTGCTGAGCCAGAACATGTAGAAGATGCTGAGCTAAGCGAAGATGACGTGCAAGCACTGCTGGCCGATGACGAAGCTGCCCCCGAAGACAGCGCCGCAGCAGAGGATGATCTGTCGCCGGATGATGTGGCAAAGCTGTTGGGTGAAGAAAACAACGATTAAATTTCAAAAATACTTTAGCGCTGTAATAATAGTTTAACAATGCTGTGCTAGCCTGACTGCAGATAAAAATTCTTAAGGTGAATTTGATGAGCGATGATAAACCAACAAAAGTGAAACTAGGTAACACTCAACAAGCTGCTAAAAAGGTTTTTGAAGATGTTCGGTCCTTTGTAGGCCCTAAAGGTGATGTTAACGATAATACAGCTTCGCGTCTGAATCAGACACCGCAAACCATTAAGCAAGCAGCAGGTACAGTTTTTAATAGCGAAACGCCGCTTACTACCAAATTAACTGTGGTTGGTGGGGTGTCTACCGGCGTGACATTTGCGCTTACAGGGCTACGTAGCTTACGTAA
This sequence comes from Alphaproteobacteria bacterium, assembly GCA_022450665.1. Classification (GTDB taxonomy): domain Bacteria; phylum Pseudomonadota; class Alphaproteobacteria; order Rickettsiales; family VGDC01; genus JAKUPQ01. Next base: position 40,382 of record JAKUPQ010000005.1, read on the forward strand.
TGGCTTGTCTAAAGATGAAGACAACAAGCGCGATTATGGACTGGCAGCATTAGGTGCAGCCGAGACCGTTGGCGGCGCATTTATTGCCGCACTGTTTTGGAATAAAATGGCAATGGCTGGTGTGGAGGGTGGCGTAGATCCAACTCCTTTGCCAGCTACTCCGAGCCAAATCGGTAGGTAATCGTTGCCGCTATAGCGATAAAACTAAAATAAAAGCCTTGCCACATTGTGCAAGGCTTTTTTGTGGGCAACACATAGCGCGCTAAACATCCAAGGCATCGGTAAGCTCTTTGCCGCGTAGCGTGGTTTGTTCTTGAATAAACTGAAAGCGTAATTCGGGCTTTTTACCCATAAGATGCGTGACGCGCTCAGCGGTTTCGTGTTCGTCTAAATCAGGAATTACCACTTTTAGTAAGCGTCGTTTTGCAGGATCCATTGTCGTTTCTTTAAGTTGCGGTGCGGTCATTTCGCCCAAGCCCTTGAATCGCCCCACTTCAAGCTTTCCGCGCCCTTTAGATAACTCTTCAACCATTTTAACTTTGGTTTCTTCGTCTTGGGCATAATAGGTTTTATTGCTTTGCGTAATGCGGAACAATGGCGGCTGTGCCAGATATAAATGGCCGCCATGAATAATTTGCGGCATTTCCTGATAGAAAAATGTCATGAGAAGCGAGGCAATATGCGCACCATCTACGTCTGCATCGCACATAATCACCACTTTTTCGTAGCGCAATGCTTCGGGGTTGTAATGTTTGCCCGACCCGCAGCCAAGCGCCAACACCATATCTGCAATTTCCTGATTCGCGCTGATTTTTTCTTTGGTGGCGCTGGCAACATTGAGAATTTTACCACGCAGCGGCAAAATGGCTTGTGTTTCGCGATTGCGTGCTTGTTTTGCGCTTCCTCCTGCCGAATCACCTTCCACCAAGAATAATTCGGTGCCAATATTGCTGCTACGCGAACAATCTGCAAGCTTGCCGGGTAGCCGCAAACGAGTGGTTACTGCTTTGCGCGACACGGCGCGGTCTGCTTTGCGGCGCATACGCTCTTCAGCGCGATCAATAATAGACTGTACTAGCGCCGTGGCACTTTCGGTATCTCCTGATAGCCAGTGGTCGAAATGGTCACGTATGGCATTTTCTACCAGACGTGTAGCCTCGCTTGTCACCAGTTTTTCTTTGGTTTGGCCTTGAAAATGCGGGTTTTTGATGAATAACGAAATCACCGCAACCGCGCCATCCATCACATCATCGCCCGTGATGTTATTAATCTTTTTGTTGCCGGTCATTTCGGCATAGGCTTTGATGCCTTTAGTCAGCGCGGCTTTAAACCCATTTTCGTGGGTTCCCCCTTCGGGTGTGGGGATGGTATTACAATACGAGCTGCAGCGGCTATCGTCTTTCGCGTCCACATCGGCTGGCCATGTGACTGCCCATTCCACACGGCCTTTGCCGTCGGCAAGCTCCGCTTCGCCAGAAAATGCTTCGGCGGTTACAATGGGACGTTCTTCGGTAATTGCATTCAAATAATCGAGAAGACCATTAGGAAAATGCAAGGTAGCACTGGCGGGTACGCTACTATTTTCGCCAATCAGCGACGCATCGCAGCTCCAGCGAATTTCTACGCCCTTAAATAAATATGCTTTCGAGCGCGCAAATTTGAACATGCGTTCAGGGCGAAAGCGCGGCTTGGAACCAAAAATCTCGGCATCCGGATGAAAGCTGATTTTTGTGCCGCGACGATTAGGAGCATTACCTGCATCTTCGAGTTTAGTTTGCGGAATCCCACGCGAGAATGTTTGGCGATAGAGTTTTTTGTCCCGCGCCACTTCTACCTGCATAAAATCAGTGAGCGCGTTGACCACCGAAATACCCACGCCATGCAACCCGCCGGAGGTTTCATAAACTTTACCGCGAAACTTTCCGCCCGAATGCAGAGTGGTTAAAATCACTTCAAGGGCAGATTTATCGGGAAATTTTGGGTGCGGATCGATGGGGATGCCACGCCCGTTATCGGTAACGGTCACCACATTTTCTGCAGCCAGATCCAGCTCGATATGGCTGGCATAGCCGGCCACGGCTTCATCCATCGAGTTATCAAATACCTCGCTCACCAAATGGTGCAAGGCAGATTCATCTGTGCCGCCAATATACATGCCCGGGCGCAGGCGTACAGGCTCCAACCCCTCAAGAACTTCAATATCCTCGGCGGTATAGCTATCTTGTTTGACGGGCTTGGCAGCCTTAGCATCGGCAGAAAACAAATCACTCATATGCTGAATATATAGTGTGAATTGCCGTAGGTGCAAGTATTTATGCGGTCTTAGCCCCAGTCTGTTGTGGATAACTCACATAATACGATGTAACAAAACTTTCATTAAGTTTAGCAGCGATGTTGAGGTAGAATATTGGCATTGGAATATAATAACTAATTTTAGGAGAGTATTATGGTTGAAACCGCTGCGTTAAGAGATGCACTTGAAGCTATAGCAGAACGGGATAGTGAAACGAAAGGTCGTCGTCCAATTGACCCCAAAGTTGCTGAAACCCCTCCGAAAGATCCTGCATTGGCTGGTTCAGAAGAAGAGTTTTTGCTAGCCGTTAAAGAAAAAGAGCGACTTTCAGGTATGAGCGTGAGTAATAACACACCGCCTGAACAAGATCATGCAGACGAAGGCTTAGGCGGACAGGTTGCGCGATTGGCTGCAGAGCGTGCTGGTGAACGAGTAGGGGTAGATAAAAAAGATGTAGGTCCTCATACTGCAGCAGTAAAAGCTAAACAAGATCCAAATAATAGACCCGAGGAACTGAATTTTAACCGTTAAAACTCTTTATTCACTTATGTAAGGCGGCTCGAATTGTATACTCCTCAGTCTTCTGAGAATATGAAGGGCGCGATTGAGCAATTACTGTCGGAACAAGACAGAGAATTGCTCGATCGTGCGCCTAAAATGCATCGTGGTGACGGTGACGCAAGCGCACCAGAGCACACGGTGGATGATGGCATTTCTCGCTTGGCCGCGCGAATGCTGACAAAATTGCCAAGCACTATAGACAGCGCAGAAGACATTGTCCGTCCCCTTTCCCAGCGTGATGATGGCCGTTCGCACATTAATGCCCCACAAAATAAAATGGATATAGATGCCACTGATGTGGATGCATCTGCCAAAGGCGCCCAGCGTCAGGTTTCTAGTTTTTTGGCCACGCAAATTGCCGAAGAAATTGTTGATCCCGCGCATCTGAGCAAAGTAAAAGCGGATATCCTGAGCAACAATCCTTCTTATAAGCCAGAAGCACTTCCAAATGTGCAAAGAGTAGTTGCGCGAAATAGCGATGGCCCCGACATTTCGGGGTTTAACCGTTAAATTTCACATTATATATACTATGCCGCCAAGGTGGCAATTTCACCCAATGTGTGCGATAGCTCGTTGAGGCGACTTTGTGCATCGGGTTTCCATTCGCGCATCAACACCAGCTTTTGATCATGGCGCAGCTTAATGTGCTTGGCATTTTGGGTAATGAAGGCAATCAATTTTTCGGGATTGCTAAACAAGTTATTTCTAAATGCCAGCACCGCACCTTTTGGTCCCACATCTACCCGCTCTATTTCGGCTTGTTTGCATAAAATCTTAAGCTTCAGCACACCCAGCAAATGTTCGACTTCGACAGGCAGGGGGCCAAAGCGGTCTGCCAGTTCAATGGCAAAATTATCAATATCCGCATTCGTGGTTAAGAAGCCCATACGGCGATACAGCCCCAAACGCAATTGCAAATCCTGCACGTAGCTTTCAGGAATCAGCACCGACATGCCAATATTAATTTGAGGTGTCCAACGCTCAGCCTCGGGTTGCGCGGTTTTGTCGCCTCCAAGTTTATCGGATTGTTGCTTGCGCTTGGCAGCAGCCACCGCTTCTTCAAACATATGCTGATAAAGCTCTACCCCCACTTCACGCACATGGCCTGATTGCTCCTCGCCTACAAGGTTACCAAATCCACGTATATCCATATCGTGGCTGGCGAGGCTGAAACCCGCGCCCAGCGTATCGAGGGTTTGCATCACTTCCAGCCGCTGTAAGGCTTGTTTGGTCAGGGTTTTGCCGTGGGGCAGGGTGAAATAGGCATAAGCGCGTACCTTGCCTCGTCCCACCCGTCCACGAAGCTGATAAAGCTGCGACAGGCCAAACTGATCCGCTTTATGTATAATCATGGTATTAGCGGTGGGAATATCAATGCCAGATTCAATAATGGCAGTGGAGAGCAAAATGTCGTATTTCCCTTCATAAAAGTCGTGCATGATGCTGTCGAGTTCGGCTGGGGGCATTTGGCCATGAGCTACGGCAAGCTTAGCGTCAGGTGCTATGGTATGAATTGCTTTTTGCACATCGGGCAGGTCTTTAATGCGCGGAACAACATAAAATATACGTCCACCGCGATGACGCTCACGGGCAATAGCCTCGCCCAATACTAGCCCATCATACGGCATAACAAACGTACGAACTGCCAGTCTGTCCACCGGTGGGGTAGTAATTAAGCTTAAGTCGCGCACGCCAGTCAATGCGAGTTGTAATGTGCGCGGAATTGGTGTGGCCGAAAGCGTGACTACATGCACATTATGCTTGAGGTTTTTAAGACGCTCTTTTTGCTTCACGCCAAAATGCTGTTCTTCATCTACAATCATCAGGCCAAGATTAGCAAAATCAATTTGCTGCGAAAGTAGCGCATGGGTGCCAATGACAATATCGCACGTACCGTCTTTTAGCATCTGACGGGTTTTTGTTGCTTCTCGCGCAGGGACTAAACGCGATAGCTGCCGTATATTTAGCCCCAGCCCCTGAAAGCGTTCCACAAAATTACTATAATGCTGGCGGCATAATAAGGTGGTGGGAGATACTAAAGCTACCTGCACTTTGCCTTCTTGCGCATGGGTAGCCACAAAAGCGGCGCGCATGGCTACCTCGGTTTTTCCAAACCCCACATCGCCGCATACTAAGCGATCTGCCGGATGTCCGGATGCTAAATCCTCTAACACTTCGGTAATGCTACGTTCCTGATCTTCGGTTTCCACATAGGGAAAACGGGCAGCAAATTCATCATAAACACCATTTGGCACCGTTAGCACCGGCGCGGGATTAATAGCGCGGGCAGCAGCAATGTTAAGTAATTCTTCTGCCGCCATTTTAATGCGCTCTTTCATACGCGCTTTTCGGCTTTGCCAAGCTACACCGCCTAGCTTATCCAACATGCCATCGCCTTCGCTTCCGGCACCAAAGCGACTGATAACATCAATATTTTCCACCGGAATGAACAGTTTGTCTTCGCCGGCATAAATTAGCTTAAGACAATCATGCTCGGCGCCCAGCACATCTACCGTATACAACCCTTCAAAGCGCCCAATGCCATGTTCTTCATGCACCACAAGCTCGCCTGGTGTCAGGCTGCTTGCTTCATCTATAAATGCTTCTGCTTTTTTGCGTTTACGTGTGGTACGCATAATACGCTCGCCCAGCAGATCTTGTTCCGTACTCAGAGCAATGTTATCCAGCTCGAAGCCATGTTCGATAGGCAACATAACCAATGCCAATTTAGGAAAGCGTGTACGGCTGGCGGTTTGCCAGTCATCGGCCAATACAGGTTTTATTGCATGTTCGGCTAATAAGTGGCGTATGCGCTCACGACTTCCGGTAGAATAACAGGCGAGTATCAGCGGTTTTTTTTCTTCGCCTTTGCTTTTATGGTAAGCCTTTAGCGCATCGAATACACTTGCCGGATTATTTGCGCGCTCTTTGGCAAAATCCCGCGATTTAGTGAAGGGAAGGGGAATGAGCGTAGAGTCCTGCTTTTGTTCTTGCTTGAACGGCGTCAGTTCTGCCGTAATGTAGCCAGCCATGAGTGTTTTCCACTCCTCCTCACGCAGATAAAGCGCATCGGGCGGTAAGGGGTGATATGCTGCGCCCATGGTGACGCTTCCGGCGCGTTCACCGGTTTTACGTGCCTCATAATAATCGTGAATCACCGCCTCACGATCGCTTACGGCGGTGGTAAGTTCGTGGCCGTGAGTAATGATGCTTTGCTTGGGCAAATAATCAAAAAACGTTTCCATGTTATTATGTAGCAGGGGCAGCCAATGCTCCATTCCTGCATAATGTTGCCCATTGCTTACAGATTCATAAAGCGGATCTGCTTTTGTGATTGCCCCAAACATCTCGCGGTAGCGGTTGCGAAAGTTTTGGATGTTTTCTTCGGTAAACACATATTCGCTAACGGTATGCAGGGTAACATCATCTAGCTCGCCCGTTGTCGTTTGAGATAAAGGGTCGTAGGTGCGGATTGTTTCGAGTTCAGCATCAAATAAATCCAGCCGCACACCTTCACTATGGCCTGCCGGAAAAATATCTATGATATCGCCGCGCACAGCAAATTCGCCAGGTTCCATTGCCTTTCCCAATCGGGTATAGCCATTTGTCGCCAGAAAATGCAGTAAATAATCGCGGTCTAATTTTGCACCTTTCGCCATTTTCATGGCGGCATTAGCCATGAGCTTGCGCGGCGCAATGCGCTGGGTAATTGCATTGGCGGTAGTCAGTACAATGCGTTGTGCTTGCGGCTTTTGCGTCAAGGTGGCCAAAGTAATTACGCGTTCTGCCACAATAGAATGGTGGGGCGATACGCGATCATAAGGTAAGCAATCCCACGCCGGAAAAGTTAACGTTGAAATATCGGGGGCAATGCAGGCAAGCACATGGCTCAGCGTATCTATTTCGCGGTCATCGGTCGCAATATGAATGATGGGGCGTGTGCCGCCAGCGCGGGCGATTTCGGCCAATATAAATGCCTCGCTACCCGCAGGCGCTGGCGAAAGCACAGCATTGAGCGGCGCATCGGATAGTAGTGGCGAATAGCGTTTCATATTTTTTGTACAGCCTCGGCATTAATGCGTATCAAAGCATCCCACACCGAATTTTGATGTTCGGGAGGTAATGGAAGTTCGTGAGAAAACCATTTCCATATATAACTATCAGGCTCATCAAGCAAGGTTTCGTATGCATCTAAATCGGCATCGCTTAAATGCTGTAATGCACTATCAGCAAAGCGTCCAAGCAGTAGATCGGTTTCTTTACATCCCCTGTGCCAGCTCTGATAATAGAGTCGTTTGATGCGGTTTTCACGTAGGTTATCGGTCATAACTATCAAAAAATCGGTTGTGTAGAGTGAATAAAAAGCTTTAAATTGACATACAAGGCCGTGATAATGGCTTATTCATTCTTAGCAATCAACGGGTAACTGCAATGCCAGGACCATTTCGCCAGACAGACGCTGTTTTAACTATAGCACAAGTGAACGAACGCAGATCCATAGAAGTGACTGCTGCCAACCAAGTAGCCGGAGAATTAACCGGCTATAGCCCGGAGGATTTAGTTGGCATGGAGTTTGTAAAGCTTGTGCCAAGCAAAATACACGAAGTCATTGAAGATTATGTGGAGTTTGAGGACGGGCATAATGATGTTGGCGAAGTGCTACGTAAAGTGCGCGATTTTCGAATCAAAACTAAAGAGGGTAAAGAACTCTCGATAAATATGAAAATTGTACGGCACCACTCCAATTTGCATGATGAATTTATGCTAATTATGCAAGATGAAGAAGTACAGCGCGGCACCGATAGTTTTATGGCCGCATTGCGTGAGAATTTCGATGGCCATGCCGCTTTGAATCCCGACACACAATTGCCAGACAGGTCCAGCTACGAAAAAGGCATGGATATGATCATGCTGCATATGGAAAATATTTCCAATGGCGTATGTGTGGCAATTTTTGAGCTTGATGATTATCAACAAATCTTAGGAAAATATGGTGTGAATGCATGCCATAAAGCAATGCAGGACATAGCGGGTTTATGTAAGCAGAATCTGCGTAGTAACGATGTGGTTGCCCAATTCGATAAATCACGCCTTGCGCTGATTTTAGTGGGAACCACCCGCGAACCTGCAAAAATTGTGTTGAATCGCCTGCGTTGGCTGATAGCTGGCATGCATATCCGTACCCAACAGGGGGTAGATTTTCAAACCACTACCAGTGTTTTGTTCCACGAAATCGACAGCAATACACAGCCCGATGAGTTGATTGAAAAATTTGAATCAACCCTCGAAGATAAACCTGCAGAAAGCACCAATCTAGTCGTTGAAATATAAGTACAAAGCGACTATGACCAGACCCGATATACTCGCGCCGCTATTCGATGATGTTACCAGTATCAAAGGGGTGGGTAATCATGTAGCAAGCTGTATGGGGCGGTTGTTACACCGCGATGGCAATGCCAAAACTGTGTTGCGCGATGTATTGTTTCATGCTCCTGTCGCCATAATAGACCGCCGTTTCTCGCCGCCAATCAGCGAAGCGCCAGAGGGAGTTATTGCTACATTTGAAGTTGAAATTCTTCAGCATTTCCCGCCCCCGCCACGCACTCGTCATATTCCGTATCGTATTTTGTGTAGTAATGATAGCGGTAGGTTAAATATTGCGATTTTTCATGCACGTAAAGATGTGATGCAAAAGCAATTTCCTATGGGAGAGCAGCGAATCGTCAGTGGACGTGTGGAATATTTTAATGGTCTACCGCAAATCAGTCATCCTGATTATGTGGTAACACCAGAAAACCGCTGGCAGGTCAATCGCATCGAGCCGATATATCCACTTACTGCTGGAATTAGCCAGAAGCAAATATTGCGCCTGATGGCCGAAACTTTAAAAGTTACTCCGCTACTGCCGGAATGGTGCGACAAGCACATGTTGCAACAGCAACAGTGGAGCGGATGGAAAAAGACACTTACAACCCTGCATCGCCCTACCGATATGCAAGAGCTAACTTTAAGCAATCCATGGCGTCGCGTCGCATATGATGAATTGTTAGCCAACCAATTGGCATTGGCTATTGTCCGTAAACGGCACCGCAAACAGGCGGGGCTGGTGGTTGAAAGCGATGGGCATTTGTATCGCGAAATGCATGATGCTTTGCCTTTTGAGCTTACCACGGGGCAAAATAAAGTGTTGCAGGAAATTCATATAGATATGGCAAGCGGAGCGCGTATGCTCCGTTTATTACAAGGCGATGTGGGCAGCGGAAAAACCGTTGTAGCCATGTTGGCAATGGCGCATGTAATTGCCATGAAAAAACAAGCAGCGCTAATGGCTCCCACAGATATTCTGGCGCGGCAACATGCCAAGTTTTTCCGCAATATACTTTCGCCACTGGGATTACGTGTAGAATTGCTAACAGGAAAAACCGGCACCGCAAAAGAGCGCGAAGCATTGCGCACAGAAATTGCACAAGGAGCGGTAGATGTTGTGATCGGTACACATGCGCTGTTTCAAGAATCTGTTGCTTTTGCTGATTTAGCCTTGGTAGTGGTGGATGAGCAGCATCGTTTTGGTGTAGCGCAGCGTATGCAACTGGCAAAAAAAGCAAAAATCCCTCCACATATTTTGTTGATGACAGCCACGCCTATACCGCGCAGTTTAACCATGACGATATTCGGTGATATGGATAGTTCGATACTTTCTGAAAAACCGGCAGGACGCCAACCCATAGACACAAGGGTTATGCCATTGGAAAAACAGCAAGATGTGGTAAAAGCCCTGCATCGCGCAATAGCAAATGGTAACAAAATATATTGGATATGCCCGTTGGTTGAAGAAGCCGAAGAAAACTCTGATCCTAAGACAGATTTAGCCGCTGCAGAAGCGCGGCACAAAGCCTTTGAGCAAGAATTTGGAGGACGAGTTGGTTTGGTGCATGGCCGGATGAAACCCGAGCAGCGCGAACCGGTTATGCAAGGATTTGCAGGCGCTGAATATGATGTTCTGGTCGCCACCACCGTTATTGAAGTGGGCGTTGATGTGCCTGACGCCACAGTGATGGTTATTGAACATGCGGAGCGTTTTGGTTTGTCGCAACTACACCAGCTACGCGGGCGGGTAGGGCGCGGCAGTCGTAAGTCATCTTGTATATTATTATATGGCCATCCAGCTGGAGAAGTGGGGGAGCAAAGGCTTCGCATTATGCGCGAAACAGAAGATGGATTTCGTATTGCCGAAGAAGACATGCGTTTGCGTGGCGCGGGAGATGTACTGGGCACACGACAAAGCGGTGTACCCAATTTCTACTTTGCTGATTTAGTGCGCGACAGCGATTTGGCGTTGATAGCGAGAGACGATGCTAAGCTGATATTGCATAGCGACCCGCAATTGGAAACAGCGCGGGGCAAGGCACTGCGCGTTTTACTGTATTTATTTTCGTATGATGAAAATATCCGCTATTTACGAAGCGGCTAAGATTTATGCGGCAATCGCAGCTGCCGCTTTTTGCGAGGGTGTTGTTGTCGCGTGAAGCCCCAGTTTTTTGAGCGCAAGTGCAAAGGCATTAACCTGTAATTGGCGCTTACTATCCTGTGCAAGCAAACTGCGTAGTTCATTTAAAATACGCTCAGAGGTTGCTTCTTCTTGCAGCAGTTCCGGCACCACTTCGCTTTGCACCAGAATATTAACCAGCGTAACATAGGGCGTAATGATCATGCGACGCATAAGCCATGCGCTGATAGGATTTACTTTATACATTACCACCATAGGAGTGTTGCTGAGTGCCAATTCTAGGGTTACCGTACCTGATTTGGCAATGGCAACGTCTGCAGCGGCAAAGGCGTTCCATTTTTCCTGTGACTGATCGGCAATCACCAATTTCGTTGGCCAATTTTTCGTTTGCGCGTGTATTGTATCCATCAAGTGTGGCACTGCAGGAATAACGGTGACGCAATGGGGGAACTGCTCGGCGATATGTGTCATGGTTTCGCGCAACACCGGAATATGGCGCTTTAGCTCGCCACTTCGACTGCCGGGAAGCACTGCAATCACTTTTGCATCCGCCGCAATGCCGTGATGTGTACGAAACGATGCACCATCGCCGTTTACTGTAGTTTCTACCAATGGGTGGCCGACAAAATCTGCCTGCATGCCTTCTGCCTCAAAATAAGCGGGTTCAAAGGGCAGAAGAGTAAGCACTTGGTCATAAATTTGCGATAATCTTTTTGCACGCTCTGGCTTATATGCCCATACGCTGGGTGCAACATAATGTACAAAACGCGGCGATTTATCATGACCTTTAGGCCAGTTTTTACGCAAGGCGTCGGCCACGCGAAAGCAAAATCCGGGGGAGTCAATGGTTACAATAATATCAGGTTGGGTACGCTGAATATCTTTTACGGTTATTTTAATGCGTTTTAGCAAGCGTGGAATATGAGGAATAACCTCTAAAAATCCCATCAGTGACAATTCCGACATGGGAAATAAACTATGCAGTCCTTGCTCGTGCATTTGCGGGCCGCCAATACCATTGAATTCAATATCGGGGTGTTCTGCGCGCAAGGCTTGCATTAAGCGCGCGCCAAGTAAATCGCCTGATTGTTCACCTGCTATGAGATATACGCGCATGATCAGGAATCTTTCTGAGTGATGGTATCTTCCAGTGTAAAACCCAATACAAACACCCCTAGCGCATCGGCTTTGAGCGCCACCGCCTGACGATCAAGAATAAGCGCGCCACCTGCTTCTATGGCAATGCCAGCAAATCCGGCATGAGCGATATTTTCTACTGTGGCAGTGCCTATAGTCGGTAAATCAACCCGCCGCTCTTGCGAGGGTTTTTTGACTTTTATTAGCACTCCACCATGGGGAACATTGCGCTTTAACAATCCGCAACGGCTGATTAGTTCGTCGGTGCCTTCAGCGGCTTCTACTCCTAGCACATATCCTTGTTGTATGATAACCGCTTGGCCAATATCCAACTCGCCCACCGCATGGCCAATGCGTACGCCGGTTTCGATGTCTTTTTGCGCTTCTTTAGTTGGCGAGATGCGGCCAATAAGCCCTTGGGGTGCAAGTAAATTCTGCAATACCTCATCTGCACCAATTACCTTAAAGCCTTCTTCTTCCAAATAATCGATCACGGCGGTAAGTAGCGAGTTATCGCCCGCGAAGAACGATTTTCCTAAGCGCGCCAAGAGCCGCGCACCTGTGCCGTCTGGGCGCAATGTGGCAAGGCTGGGGCGCTTTAGCCGACCCGCCATTACCAGCTCTTTAACGCCAGCTTGATGCAAGTGATGGAGCGATTCGCCAATGGCTCCCAAGCGCACTCGTGCATGAGGCTGGTTATCGAGTAATTCAGGGTCTACCGCACCCTCGAACCCTAAAATAAAATAGGGGCGATTTTGGCTTTTACAGGCATCAATCAAACGTGCGGGCAACTCGCCGCCGCCTGCAAGAATGCCCAAAGTGGGTAAGGTTTCGGCTTGCTCATGTATTTCAGCTTGCATCGCTAGTCGCACCTTGGGCAGTAGACTCACGGCGGGGCATAAGCATTTTGCGGCTGGTTTCTGCGCCCATGAATTTTAGCACTTCTGCCACCACCGGAACATGCCCCGATTGTTCTTCGATAATTGCTGCGCGGTCTGCCAATGTACCTTCGTCCGAATTGAACATGATTTTATACGCGTTACGTAGGGCGTGTATATCGCTGCGCTCAAGGTTACGGCGTTTGAGGCCAATCAGGTTGAGACCGGCCAGCCATGCGCGTTCGCCAACTACTGAACCATAAGGAATAACATCGCTTTCAACGCCAGACATGCCACCAATCATAGCGCCAGTGCCAATGCGTACAAACTGATGCACTGCTGATAAACCGCCAATGATTGCGCCATCGCCCACCTGCACATGGCCGGCAAGGGTGGCATTATTTGCCATAATAACATGGTGTCCTAGCATGCAATCATGAGCGACATGCGTGCTAACCATAAATAAGCAGTTATCGCCCACTTGGGTTAGCGCACCACCGCCTTCAGTGCCGGGGTTCATGGTTACATGCTCGCGGATGGTATTATTTTTACCAATGACAAGGCGGGTTTTTTCGCCTTTATATTTTAAGTCTTGAGGTGCATGGCCAAGAGAGCTGAATGGAAAAATCTGCGTGTTATCGCCAATTTCAGTGTGCCCACTCACTGCTACATGCGAATGTAATACAAGGTTATTCCCTAATTTTACATGTGCTCCGATAACGCAGAATGCACCAATTTTTGTGCCGTCGCCAATAACTGCTCCATCTTCAACGATGGCGCTTGGGTGGATATTGCTCATATTATGCATCCACAATCATGGCGGAAAATGTAGCATCAGCAACTTTTTTGCCGTTTACAATAGCTTCTGATTTAAATTTCCAAACATTTCCACGGTTGCGTTCTTTAATGACATGCAATTCCAATTTGTCTCCGGGAATTACGGGCTTGCGGAATTTCGCTTCTTCAATTGACATAAAATACACAAGCTTGCCTTCGGCTTCTTCGCCCAGTGTTTCTACCACCAATACCGCAGAAGTTTGCGCCATAGCTTCAATAATCAATACGCCTGGCATAATGGGGCGTTGTGGAAAATGGCCAATGAAATGAGGTTCGTTAAATGTGACATTTTTTATGCCTGTGGCACGCACATCTTTGTCGATATCTTCAACGCGGTCTATTAATAAAAATGGATAGCGATGAGGAATCATCTCCATAATACGGTTGATATCAATTGATGTGGTTTCGCTCATTGTTATGCCCTTTTCTTGATTAGTCTAGAAACTGCTGCCACTTGTCTGCGCCAATCCATAATGGGAATTGCGGGAAATCCTCCATAAATTGCGCCATCGGGAATATTGTTGCTTACACCGGCTTTTGCGGCCACGGTGGCTCCGTGACCAATGCGTATATGTCCTGCAACGCCCACTTGGCCTGCCAGTGTGGCGCCGTCACCAATCTCTGTGCTGCCAGAAACCCCTACTTGCGATACCAAAATCGCGGAGCGCCCCATTTTTACATTATGTCCGATTTGCACAAGATTATCTATTTTGCTGCCAGCGCCAATAATGGTGTCGGGGCCAGCGCCTCTGTCTATACATGATCCGGCGCCAATTTCTACGTAGTTTTCAACTATCACCCGCCCAAGCTGCGGTACTTTAATTGCTCCGGTAGGGCTTTTGGCGAATCCGAATCCGTCTTGCCCGATATTTACGCCGGAATGAATAATCACATGCGCGCCAATGACTGCATGGGTAATGCTGGTATTTGCGCCAACACGGGTATGATCGCCAATTGTTACGCCATTGGCAATGACTGCATTGGGGGCAATCACGCAGTTCTTGCCTAATAATACGTGTTTGCCAATATACGCTCCCGCACCAATTTCGCACCCTTCGCCGATGGTTGCTGTGGTGTCTATGCTTGCGGAAGATGAAATTTCTGCGCAAGAGACAGGCGCGGGGAAAAAGAGTGTAGCTGTTTGCGCGAAGCAAAGATACGGGTTTTCAGAAACCAGCAAGGCCATAGTTTGCGGTGCTTTGGCCATGTGTTTTGGATGAACAAAACATGCTCCTGCATGGCTTTGAACAAATGTTTCAATGTATTTGGGGTTGTCCAAAAAGCTTATATCTTCACGCGTGGCGGTGTCGAGAGGAGCCACGCTGCTGAACGAAGCATTGGCATCCGCGCCATTCGATAATTCGGCACTTGTCAGGCGCGCAATGTCACCTAATCTATGTGGGCCGGCATTTCGAAAGAAGCGCGGATCTGCCATGCTAATAATTACTTCACTGCGTTATTGGAATTAAAACTTGATGTCTACACGAGGCAGGTCTTTATCCAACTGCGATAGTACGTCTTGCGTAATATCCAATTCTGGAGTGGCATATACCAGATTATTGGTTGGGATAACAATTTTGAAGCCACGGGCTTTTGCCATATCGCCAACAATTTTCATTACGGCTTCCTGAATTTCACCCACCGCTTCGTTATATGCTTCGCCTAAGCGCTCGCGTTTATCCTGCACGTCTTTTTGTGCATTTGTGACTTGCTCGGCAAATTTACGCTTTTCTTGCTCTAATGCTTCTGGCGAGAGAATACTGCGCTTTTCGGACAAAGATTTGTCTTCTTTACGCAGTTTGTCTTCAATAGTTTTTAATTCGCCCTGATATTGATTGCGTTTGTTATCAATCAGGGTTTTCGCAGATTTTGCCGCAGCAGAATCACGCAAAATGGACTGAATATTGATGGTAACTATTTCTTGTGCAAAAGCGGCAACGGGAGTAAGCACCAGTGCGGCAGCCATGCAAAGTGGGGCTATAAGTGTTTTGAAGGCTTGAAGCGAACGCATAATATGTTCCTTTATTCTAAATCTTAAATGTTGTTGTGGCACAAAGTCCGTATTACAGCCTGAGCATAATAGATAAAAAATCCATCAGGCAAATACCAAGAATGTGCATATCAGGGTTTCATTAAAAGCGCGTACCAAAGTTGAAACGTATGGATTCTTCTTCATCTTCGTCTTGTTTAACAATGGCTTTGGCAAAATCAATGCGTATTGGACCAAATGGGGATGTCCATGCTAAGCCCACACCGCTTGCTACGCGCATATCGGCATTATCCAGGACTTCAAAGCCAGTATCATCCACATCCCATAGGCTACCAAAATCGGTAAATACGGCTCCGGTAAAGCCCATTTCATCGGGCAATCCGAGTGGGAAGCGTAGCTCAGCGGTACCGGCATAATATATATTTCCCCCCAATGCATCGCGGGTAATGCTGTCACGAGGGCCAACACCAGCATTGTTAAATCCGCGAATTTCACGCCCGCCAATAAAGAAGCGATCCTGAATACGCACATCTTCGCCAATACCGAGAATATGTCCACCTAAACCAAGCAATTGCACTGTCCACTTAGGTGCTACCGGATAGAAATACTCGGCGCGGGCCTCGTGACGCAAGAAGTCGGAATCACCGCCTAAGCCAGCATATTCCTGGCTGGCGCGCAGATACCAACCCTCTGTTGGGTCAAATCGGTTATTTCGTGAATCATAAATCAATGAATGCCCTACGGATGAGGTTACCGTAGTACCTTCTTGATCCAGTACAAAACGCGATGCAAATGGCTGAACATTAGAAACCGTGTTTTCACGCAGTGTATAGTTAACGCTATGGCGCAGACGTTCACTGAGCGAATAATTCATGCGCAGCGTGAAGCCGTTTGTCTCGCGATCAAATGAGCTTTCCTGACGTAAATCTTGTTGTATACGGAAAACGTCAAATCCAGCGGCTAAATCACGGCCGAGGAAATAAGGCTCGGTAAAGCCGAGGTCGATTTGCTGGCGTTCGGCGGCGATCATGGCGCGTACCCGTAAATCTTGTCCGCGACCCAAAAGGTTTTTCTCGCGCACACCCACATCGGCCAATGCGCCATCCACGGTTGAGAAGCCAACACCGAAGGTTAATTCACCGGTAGAGCGCTCTGCGACATCTGCATCGATTACAATTTTATCGTCATCGCTACCGCGCTTTTCGCTGATTTTCACATCTTCGAAATAACCAAGGTTATTGATGCGCTGCTCAGAGCGGCGCAGTTTCGAGGTATTATAAGCATCGCCTTCTGCCAAGCGAAATTCCCGGCGCACGACTTTATCGAGGGTACGCACATTGCCGTTGATATTAATGCGCTCCACATAAACCCGTGGACCTTCGCTGATTTTATAGGTCAGGTCGATAATATCACGATGCGGATCACGATCCAGCTCTGGGGAAACATCCACGAATGCAAAGCCCTGATCGCCCAGCACTTGCAGCATTTCATCAATAGTGCCTTCAATTTTTTTGGCGTTAAAGCGCGAACCTTCACCAGTTTGCACAACTTCTTGCAAGTTATCGGTATTTACTCCAGCCAAACGATTATCAATATTTACTTTGCCGAAGTTATAGCGATCGCCTTCTTCCACTGTAAAAGTAAGGTAAAACCCTTGCTTGTCAGGAGTTAATTCGGTAATGGCAGATTTCACCTGAAAGTCTGCATAGCCGTTAGAAACATAGTAACGACGTAATAGCTCTTGATCGTAAAGCAAGCGATCGGGGTCGTATTTGTCATCGCTGGAGAAGAAACGGTACCAGCGATGTTCTTCAGAGCGGATAACATCGCGCAGACTGTCATCGCTGAAATTTTCGTTGCCGATGAAAGAGACTTTTTTGATGCTGGTAACAGGGCCTTCTGCAATTTCATATACCAGATTCACACGGTTTTGTTCCAGCGTTATGACCTGTGGTGTTACCGTTGCCGAATAGCGGCCATTGCTGCGGTATAGGTCGAGAACACGCTTTACGTCGCTTTGTACTTGGGTGCGGGTATAAATAGAGCGTGGACGCAGTACCACTTCGCTTTCAAGGTCTTTGTCGTCGATTTGGTCGTTACCTTCAAACACGACTTTATTCACAATGGGGTTTTCTACCACATTTACAATTAGCGTGCCGTTATTGCGGTCGATAGTAACATCGGAGAAAAATCCGGTTTCAAACAGGCGCTTGAGGGCGGTGTTAATTTCGCCCTGTGTATAGTTCTGGCCTGTGCGAATATCCAGATAGGATTTCACGGTTTGCGCCTCTACACGCTGATTGCCGCGAACGTCTACATTGTTGATAACTGTTTGCTCAGCGGAATAAGCACTTGTGTCATTAGCTTGCGCTATGGCAGTGCTGGGCATCGCAACAGATACGGTCAGACTGGCTATAACAAGAGGTGCGGCTATGATTTTATGAAATGTCAAGGGCTTGGCTCCGGCGGGGCAGCTTGTGGATAAGTTTGTGGATAATGGTTTATGTACACATTTTACCCTAGGTTAAATAGTCCATTTAGCCCCGTGGTGCAATCAGAAAATGGTGCGTAAGTCATTGAGGATGGTAAAAGCCATTAAGCACGCAATGAGAGCAAAGCCAACCCGGAAGCCATATTCTTGGAATTTTTCAGCCAATGGGCGCCCAGTTGTTGCTTCGATAGCATAAAATAATAAATGCCCACCATCCAGCAAGGGGATAGGAAACAGGTTCACCAAGCCCAAATTTGCTGAAAGCATGGCAATAAACCAGATAATGGTACCAAAATCCATTACCGTGGCTTGGCCGGATAGCTTTGCAATGCCTATCGGCCCTTTGAGTTCGCTGGCATCTCTGTCGCCGGTAATCATTTGCCCCACGGCATACAGGCTAGTGGCGCAAATGTTATAGGTGCGCTTAACAGATTCTAAAACTGCTTCAAAAAAGCCCATGTCCTGACTGGTGTGTTCCTGACTTTGAATACCCAGCATCGGCCAATCGACTTTATTGCCAAATGCATCATCTATTTGCGTCATGCGCGGTGTCACGTCTTGTTCTATTATGGTGCCGTCACGCTCAGAAACAATGTGAACAGGAGTGCCGGTATTAGTGGCGATAATGCGCGGAATATCGCCAAAAGTTTTCACTTCTTTTCCATCGATGCTAACAATAATATCGCCAGATTTAAAATCGGCGGTGGAAGCAACCGAATCGGGCAAAACAACGCTTACTACGGGGGTAGTGGATGCCATGCCATAGGTAAGCAAAATGCCGGTGAGGATGCTGATAGTAAGAATAAAATTAAATGCAGGCCCCGCAGCCACAATGGCGGCTTTTTTCCACAAAGGCTTATAATGAAAGCTGACGTCTTTTTCTTCATCAGTCATGGTAGCGGCTTTTTCAGCGTCGGGCGTACTGGCTGCCCCGGAATCACCAAACATTTTTACATACCCGCCCATGGGAATCAGGCTGAATTTCCAGCGCGTGCCGGATTTATCATTCCAGCCAAAAAGTTCTTTACCGAAGCCAATAGAAAATGCTTCGATCTTTACGCCGCACCATTTGGCAATGATGTAGTGACCAAATTCATGAATAAATACAATTACGGATAAAATCAGGAAAAAAGACCATGCGTAATGAATGGTGTTCAAAAAACCTTCGGGTGTAAAAACAGAAAGTAAGGTATCCATATTTAATCCAGTAGTTCCATAGTTTTTATACGCACCATTGTGTCAATTGCTTCTACATCATCCAGTGATGCAACAGTTTGTGCAGGAAGTTTTTCCAGCATTTTCTCAACGGTTGCAGTGATGTCAAGAAAGCCAATGCGCTGATCTAAGAAGGCTTGAACGGCAATCTCGTTTGCAGCGTTGAGTATAATAGGCGCGCTTGCTCCACATTGCAACGCTTCTCTTGCTAAACGTAGGGCGGGAAATCGTTTTTCGTCAGGGGCTTTAAATGTTAGCTGGCCTGTCTGTGCCAAATTCAGCGGGGGGCATGGACTATGCATACGGGTAGGGTGGCTGAGCGCAAATGCAATGGGAGTCACCATTGTCGGCTGGCCCATTTGCCCGAGAGTAGAGCCATCGCGATAACGCACCATGCTGTGGATAATAGACTCAGGATGCACAATAATTTCTATCTGCGACTCACTTACAGGAAACAAGTGATAAGCCTCGATAAGCTCCAGCCCTTTATTCATCATGGTAGCGGAATCTACTGTGATTTTTGCGCCCATATCCCAGTTGGGGTGCTTCAATGCTTCGTCTAACGTAACATTTTGCATTTCGGCATAGGTTCTGTCACGGAAAGGGCCACCGGATGCAGTGAGAATAATAGCTTCAACGGTTTCAGGGTGGATAAAATCAAATACCTGATAAATAGCACTATGTTCAGAATCGACGGGGATTAATGTGGCATTATGCTCTTGAATCTCTGTCAACATAAGATCGCCCGCGCAAACCAAACATTCTTTATTTGCAAGGGCAATACGGGCGCCTTGGCGAATTGCATTTAATGTGGGTTTTAAACCCGCAGCACCCACAATAGCCGATAGCACAATATCCGTAGGGTAGTTAGCAGCTTCTAAAACCCCTGATTCACCGCCAGCTACTTGAATAGAAGTGTCTGCAAGGGCATTTTTAAGAGTATTAAAATGCTCCGGATTACCAATGGCCACAAATTTTGGATGATAGCGTCTTGCGATAGCAATCAGCTTGTCCACATTATTCATGGCCGTAACGGCGACCAAATCAAAATGTTCGGGTGCATGGTCTAGCAATTCAAGCGCGGTGCTGCCTATAGAGCCGGTAGCACCTAGGATAGTTAGGCGCTTTGGGATAGTGGAGCTTGCATTATCGTTATCAGCGGACATTACATACCGATGGTGGAAACGGCAGGATCAAACGACCACAGTTGAAAATGATAGATAATCGCCAACAAGGGGGCTGTGAATGTTAATCCATCCACCCGATCAAGTATGCCACCATGGCCGGGAATTAAGTGGCTGCTGTCTTTCATGCCTGCTTCACGCTTCATCCATGATTCAAATAAATCACCCAATTGAGCTACCACGGCAAGCAATGCACTCAGAATAGCGGCTTGTATAATATTGTTGGGGAAGGGGAAGAAAACAGACAAGATACAGCCAATGGTAACGGCGCTCAACATGCCGCCAAACAAACCAGCCCATGTTTTCTTAGGGCTGAGGCGCGGGGCGAGCTTTGGCCCACCAATCGAACGACCCGCAAAATATGCACCGATATCTGTGGCCCATATGGTGCTTAAGAAATATACCAGCAAAGTAAAGCTACCTTCGAGCGAAGGTTCTCTCAGCAAGATCAGGGAAAGGCATGTAACCGTTACATAAGCAACGCCCGCCCAGCCCCAGCGCGGGCTCATGCGGTGTTCTATCATGCTGTCCCATTCGCGCATCATTAACACGGCAGTAAGTAGCACGAGTGTATAAAATGCCACTCCTCCCATAGCTACTGCACCCAGCACAAGCGGAGCAAGGATTACGGCAGAAATCACGCGTTTACGGAATTCTGGGCTATCCAAATGCACGGGACGCGGAGGAATAGTTTCCTCGGTTTCTCCCGGAACTTTAGCACCACCGGGTACCGCTGCGTCTTGATGTGTTTGCGTGCTATGACGTTGTTTTAATTCTTTTTCATTTTCAAAGGTCACGTCTTCATCCATTCCAATAATTTTCCAGTCTTCAGGCAGTGGTGCCATAGCGTCGCTCCCGTTTTGTGTATTCTTCCAGCGCCAGTTTGAAATTCTCAATACCAAAGTCTGGCCAGAATACCGGAGTAAAAAACAACTCCGTATATGCTTGTTGCCACAGCAGAAAATTACTCAGGCGTTGCTCACCGCCAGTACGAATTAATAAGTCAGGATCTGGCAGGCCAGAAGTATATAGATAATCACTTATCGTATCTTCTGATATATCATTTGGTGTAAGAGTGCCATTAGCCACTGCTTGAGCGATTAATTGTGTTGCCTGAGTGATTTCGTTTCGGGAGCCATAGCTGAGCGCCACAGTGAGTTGAAAGCGACTGTTTTTCGCAGTTTTTGATTCTGCATCCGATATTTGCTTGCGTATTGCGGGTTCGAGCAAGCTGGTATCACCAATAATTTTTAAGCGTATTTCGTGTTTAATCAGCGTTTTGAGTTCGCGTTCTAGATAAATACGCAACAGCTGCATAAGGTCGCTAATCTCATTTTGCGGACGATTCCAGTTTTCGGAAGAAAAAGCATAAATCGTTAAATAATGAATACCCAGCCCCTGGCATTCAGATAGCAAATTGCGTAGGGCTTCGGCACCTTTTTTATGACCGGCGGTACGGGGCAACCCGCGCGACTTTGCCCAACGCCCATTGCCATCCATAATTATGGCTACATGGTTGGGAAGCCGCTGCTGCTCTGAATTGGCCGCTGCCGCTGTCATAATCAAATTCCCTAATTAGCGTTGCTATTAAGATCGGAGCTTAAGTGTTTATACAGCCAGAATATCTTTTTCTTTTGATGCAAATGCGTCATCTATTTTTTTGACATATTCATCGGTGGTGTCTTGAATCAAGTCCGCGTTATGTTTTTGTTCGTCTTGAGAAATCTCGCCGTCTTTTTCCATTTTTTTGAGGCTGTCCATACCGTCGCGGCGGACGTTGCGCACTGAAACTTTGGCTTGTTCGGCATATTTAGACGCAATTTTCACCAGTTCTTTACGGCGTTCTTCCGTTAAATCAGGCAGTGGAATGCGAATAAGTTGTCCTTCGCTCATGGGATTAAGCCCTAATCCCGCGCTGGAAATGCTTTTTTCTACAGCGTTCACCATAGTTTTATCCCATACCTGAACTGTAAGCAAACGCGCTTCTGGAACACCAATAGTGCCAACT
>JAKUPQ010000006.1 GCA_022450665.1 Alphaproteobacteria bacterium
AGTAACCAGCGTGGCGAGTGGCGAAGATACTACATCCGGTGGCGGTGGAGAAGATACCACCACTGGGGGAGATGCGGACGTGAACGTTATGTTCAACTTCCAGAATAATTCCGGTGACATCCCCGCGGGCTATCTCAAAGATCACGGGCGCGGCTATGATGAAGCTACCGGCTATGGTTGGATAACCGAAGCAAGTGTTGGATCCGACGCTCCGGTAGCGTTGGATATTCTAACCAGTGGCCGTGACCGTAACATCGCCGGCTATGACCAGCGGTTAGATACTTTCATTCATATGGAAGATACGAATTTCTCAGCCGCATGGGAGTATAAAATTGCCAATGGTACCTATGCCGTAACCGTGAGTGTGGGCGACGGCCTTGTAGATGATAGCGATAGCAGTCATTCTATTAATATTGAAGGCGTGTCGGTGATAGATAATTTCATGGCTACGCCACAGCGTGCTTATGATGTAGAAACCGCAGTGGTAACGGTTACAGATGGAAAACTAACCATTGATTCCGTTGGAGGTACAAAAACCAAGCTCAATTTTGTGGAAATTGAGAGTGTAAATACCGACACCCAGCCTACTATTGCTTCGGCAAGCCCATTGGATAATGCGGTAGATGTCAACCGTAGCAAAGCGGTGGCATTTGACGTGTCGCTAAAAGAGGTAGGAGTGGGCGTGGATGGCGCATCGCTCACCAACGCCACGGTTTCGCTTTATAAAACCAATGGTTTTGAGCAGATTCAAGGCAACCTGAATACCAGCGGTGGTGGCGATACTATTATTTTCAAGCCTACCACAGCGCTAGAAGCTAATACGGATTATACGTTGATTATGGATGGTGCAACCGATGCTAATGGCACAGAGTTTATTCCTTACACCACTAGTTTCACTACGGGTGAAGCCGTCGATGTGCAAGCTGCACAGCATACAATTAGTGTGGTAGCAGAGCATGATATGGCGATCAGTTTGCAAATTAGCCCTGATGAATCACAGCTTTATGCCACCACCGTAGATGGTAAAATCATGCGTTGGGATATTGATCCCACAACAGGAGCGTTGAGCAATAAAGAAACCTTCTTGGATTTACAGGGAGATCCTTCTACACCATCGGCGATTATTGGTTTGGCGTTTGATCCGAATGATCCCAATGTATTATGGGTATCGCATAACGGCACGTATTTTGCCGGCGTAGAAGATTTCACCGGACAAGTTTCTAAACTGCATTTGCAAGATGGTGAAGGCTTCAATGCTACGGTAGAAGAATATATCATTGGCTTGCCTCGCTCTAATCACGATCACATGACCAATAGCTTATCTTTTGGCCCCGATGGAGATCTGTATGTTACGCAAGGAAGTAACACTGCCATGGGCGCGCTGGATACGGCATGGGGAGAGCGTGAAGAACGTGAGCTAACAGCAGCGGTGCTTAAAATCGACCCCGATGTTGAAACCAATGGTGTGCCGATTAACGTACAAACCGAAGATTACATGCTCGAAGATGGTACCATGACCTTTGGTGACTACGATCCATATGCCGCAAATGCGCCTGTACAGATTTTTGCAACGGGTATGCGTAACGCATACGATCATGTGTGGCACAGCAATGGCGAATTATACGTGCCGGATAATGGCAGTGCAGCAGGTGGTGTTGTGCCAGATGATCCTAATACGGCGGCTAATGAACGTGTTGCAAGCGTAGGCAGCCAGCATGATGTGCTTTATCAGGTGGAAGAAGGCGGTTATTATGGCCACCCTAACGCATCACGTGGTGAATACATCTTACGTGGTGGTAACCCTACCGATGGTGTGGATCCCGGAGAAGTAGTCCCTAAAAATGGCTTTAAAGGCTATAATGTGGGTGTTCAGCCCGATCCAGATTACCAAACCCATGTTTTTGATTTTGGCGATAAACAATCTGCTAACGGCATTATCGAACTTAAAACAGATGGCTATGGTGCATCTTTCCAAAATAACCTGCTAGTGGTGCGCTACAGCGCAGGTAATGACATTGTATCAATTCAATTGGATGCGCAAGGCAATGTAGTAGGAAGTTCGATTTTTGCCAGCGACTTAGTGAATCCGCTTGACCTGGTAGAGCATGGTTCTTCAGGGCGTATTTACCTCGCAGAGTTCCGTGGATATGAAAGTAAGATTTCTATGTTCACTCCAAGTGAAGATGGCAGCGAAGGCACTGGTTCAGGTGGCGGCGAAGACACTACCAGTGGCGGAAGCGGAGGTGATACTGTACCAGGTGGTACCGATACAGAGTTTTTGGGATTATACGAAGCAGAGGATGCTGACTATACAGGCCCCGAACTTAGAAATCACCGCGAAGGTTTTACTGGCGAGGGCTTCCTGGACTTCTCTAATACAGTAGATGATTACATTGAATGGACTGTTCAAAACGCCGATGCCGGAATGTATCAGTTAGATTGGCGCTATGCCCTTGGCGATAATGCCCGTCCATTAGATTTGTATATCAATGAGCAATTGGTTGTAAATAATCTGAACTTCGATAACACCGGAGGATGGGGCAATTGGCAGGAAGTTGGGGTTCAGGCACAACTTCAAGCCGGAACGAACACCATTCGACTCGAAGCCGATGGCTCCAGTGGTGGCAATATCGACTCTATGACTATTTCAGAGATTGATGCTGTAGCCTAAATCACAGCGGAAATATGAAAGGAAAATGCAGCTATGCCTACTGGTATAGCTGCATTTCCTGTAAGACATGGGAAGAATTACATGCCGAAATCTGATAAATCAGAGAATGTTCCTACATTACCAGTATTCAGCTCATCGACATTAGTGTTCTGAAGAGTAACACTATTTCCTTTGCCGAAGTCGAGGATGACATCATTGCCTGATTGAACGGCGCTTTTCAAAATATTTGCTGCGCTGCCTTTTACATCAGAATCAATGATGATTTTGTCATAAGCGGTTTCGAAATCCGTTATGACGTCTTGCCCGTTATCTTTTTCAAAGATAAACATATCGCTATGGCTGGCGTTTTTCACATTAGCGCCACCGGTGAAAACATCGTTACCTTTACCTGAAACTAAAATGTCGTTTCCGTAACCGGCATCAATATTCGCACCGTTATTTCCAGCAACTAAAATATCATCGTTGCTGTTGAGGTATGCGGCCATTTTTTCGCCATATTCGTTATACAAGCCACCATCGTTATTGGCTGAGTTATTAGCACTCACATTTTTCCATATAACTGTGTTTTCGCTTGCATTCGAATCCTGGCGATAGTCGATAAGTTCAAATTGAAATTTGCCTAAGCCATAGTTTATGTCGCCTGTAAGTTTGCCATTCACAAGCTTAGGTAAAAATTCGGCTTCATATTCCATGTTTTCTACGTAATAGATATTTCCTTGGTCGCGACCGCCATGGAAATCCATATTTGAATCGGTGAACTCTACATGAAAGTTATTAAAGCCATTGCCACCAAGCATGTGTGCAGAAACCGAATGGCGTACATTAGTAATGTCAAGATTCACAAAATCGCTGTAATAGGTTTTGTCATATTCGACACCGTAGCCATTTCCGTCCACGCCTTTATTATACACACCGTCTACGGTGAGGCTGTCTCCGAATAATTCTAGATTGCCGGAGAAAAAGAACGCATGGCTACCTACATCATTGGCGGTAACATTGAAAATATTGGCTTCGTGCGTACCAGAAAGTACCAATGCACGTTGATGGCCATAAGCAACCTCACCAGTAGATTTTCCGCCCACTGCATATTTAGGGAAATAATTGAACTCGGTTGTGTTCAAAATATCATCCCATGCCATATTGTTTGGGTTATACAAATCGTTTTTGGTCACGTTATAGCGGATAGAAAAATCATGGACATTCACATTTTCCAGCAAATCTAACTCGTAGATTTTAACATCATTTAGTGATTGTCCACGCGCCAACATATCAGAACCAAATGCCAATGAGTGCTTAAAGGTTAATTCGTTGCCGTTAATGCCGATAATTTCTGCCATGCTGCCATGTTCATTATCATCATCGTTTTTGCTGGCGGTGCCTTGCTTATACACCATCACCGTATCGCCGACTGAAAGCCCTTTGGTGCTGCTCACGTTTAAGCTGCGGTCACCCAAAGAAAAGCTTTGTGTGGCGGTGCCAACATAATCGGATTGATCCGGCATCCAGCGGCCATTATTTGAGCCGTTATCCAAGCGTATATCATCTCCTTGAATCTGGATCAGATTGTCAACTTTACCATTTGCAAAGTCGGCCACAAAAGTGGTTTTGCCTTCGCCAGCACCTTTGATGGTGATGTCACCACGCTCTACAAGCAAACGCTGGTTAAACCAATGCTCACCTTCAGCGAACTCCACCGTCAGGTGTTTGCTAGGGTTAGCGTTTTCAATCATTTTTGAAATTTGGCTTGCGCTGGTTCCGGTTTTAATAAACAGCGTTTCACCGCCAGTGCTTTCATCACGAATATCACGTGAGCGTCCGGCATAATCTCCACGATGCATATTGGTGTCGATTCCACCCCATTCGGCATTGCCAACAGGGGCTGGGCTAGGGTCGGTATTATCTTCTTTCGGCAGATCAACTGGAACTTCAACAGGAGTTTCATCGGGCTTGTCATTATCATTATCAGAACCCGAATCGGTATTTTCATTGGTATCAGGTTGTTGAGGCTTTTCAGTTGGTGCGGGTTTTGCAGGCTCGCTTGGAGCTTGTGGGGGTGAGCCGCCAGAAGATTCACCTGCTGCCATGTTATACTCTCCGGGTATATCGGCAGAAAGTTTGCCGTTCCAATACATTTTGGTCAGGCCTTCATACACATCGCCATTGGTGCGTGTCATTGAAGTGCCGCTAAGGTCAACTTCATTGTTATTAACACGAATTCCCAAAATATCAACACGGGAAGAGCCGGCATCGTTAACAAATTCTACTTCCAATGTTTTAACTTCACCTGGTGCATCTACTTTAATAGTGTGTTTTTGATTTTGAGTCATCAATGCGCGCACTACAAAATTCGAGGCCAGCAATTCACCATTCACATATACATTCAATGCTTCATTACCATGTACCGCATTCACATCAATTTCGATATGCTGGGTAGCGCCAGTTTCTGTTGCAGGAACGTCGGGTGTTTCTGTTACCGGTGGTTTGCTAGGGCTTGGTGCGCTGTCGTTGCTGTATGCAGCGGGTGCTTCCACATCAAGCTTGCCATTCCAATAAAGTGTGGTCAGGCCTTCATGCACATCGCCGTTAGCACGAGTCATGCTGCTTCCACCTAAATCGAGCGTATTACCATTAACTGCAATGTCATGTACATTCACGCGAGACGATCCGCTGTCATTAAAGAAGTCCACAGATACGCTGTCTACTTCTTCGGTGGCAATATCGAGTTTTAGGGTTTCGGTTTTACCTGATCCCATACGTGCGGTTACGGTATGACCCGCTTTCACCAGTTCACCATTGACATAAATATCGACTTTTTCAGTGCCTTGCACACCTGAAAGCTCAATGCTAACTTCTTGAGTTGCATCTGCATTTTCGCTGCCGTTATTACTGTCGTTATTACCGCCGTCATTGTTATTTGGCGCTTCGACAGGAGCAGCGTTGCTTAATTCGGTTGGCACTTCGTAAGAAAGCTTGCCATTCCAATACATTTTGGTCAGGCCTTCATGCACATCGCCATTGGAGCGCACCATTGTACCGTCACCCAAATTCAATGAGCTGTTATTTACGCGAATATCCAGCAATTCTACCCGTGAAGAGCCGGAGTCGTTGAAAAATTCAACCACGACATCTTCAACTTTTACAGCATCTACTTCCAAGCGTAGCGTTTCACTTTGTTTAATGCTCATACGTGCATTTACGATATGGTTGGCTTCTACGAGTTCTCCATTCACGTAGACATTAATCGCTTCGCTGCCGCGTACGCTGGTGAGATCAAGTTCGATAAACTGTTTAACAGCATCGCCCTCTATAGCAGGAGTGCTGGGTGGAGTAGGGGTGTTATTACCCGTGGAAGGCTGCAAATCTATTTCGTAGTTGCCATTCCAATGCATTTTGGCGAGGTTTTCATAAACTGTGCCATTATCGCGGGTCATAGAGCCGAGTTCGGGGTTAATATCTACCCCATTGAGGTTAATTGCCTCAATGTTGACGCGCTCTGCGCCTAAATCGTTCTTCATTTCTATGCGGAGATTTTTTAAGTCGCTGTAATCACCCTTGAGTGTCAGCTCGTTTGTTTCGCCCTTGGTGAAGTCAGCGGTGACCTTAACATTCTTATTGGATAGTTCGTCGTTTAAATAGATATCGATTAAAGGAGTTACTTTGCCGGTTACACCGGAGAATTTTAACTTCAATATATCTTGCATTATATGCCTCACAACCGTTTAGCGCCCTAGAAACTAGGTTCATTAATATCGGGGGAAGATTTTTTGCAATTGAAGTCATCTATGTGACTTTGATGGTGGGTGGCTATGCATAAAGCGGAGCAATTTGGGAGCAAATAAAAAAGCAATAGCCGTTAGGAGCAAGTCTATAAGTAATCCATAAAATCAGTGTTGTCGAGAAGTTTTTTGAAAAAAATATTTAATAAAATTTTAAATATATTTGTAAAAAAATCAAATAAATCAAGTCTCTCGGAAGGCTGGCGTTGGTTGCCAAAGAGAGGTGATTAATATATTTACCGATTTTATATGGAAGATATTAATTAATGATTAAGAAAAGCTGGTAGGGGGAGCAGTCCAAGCTTTTTTACATATTGGATCTGATAATAAGCCGGAGGTTTTAATAAAAGGTTAAGGATTTGTTTCAGAATTGTAGTCGTATAAAAATACGATAGGGAAAAGAGGGTAAAAAATAAACAAAATATCAACACATGCAAGGCCAATTATACCCCAAATATTTACTGTAATTTATTTTTACAAAATGGGTCGGTAGATTAGGTTTTGCAGATATATCAATCGGTATGGATATGGTTGCTAAAATACATATTGCGCCACGGATGTAAAGCCATAATAAAAAAATATAAATAGCCCATAAACAAAAAGCAAAAAAACGTAATGTTTTCTAATCGTTATAGGAATTTTATGCTCAGCTATTTATGAATAGCCCATCACGTTTTTGAAATTGGCAAAACTTAAAAAATTAAAGGGCAGATTATGATTAAACCAGTTCGCAAAGCAGTATTCCCAGTAGCAGGTATGGGCACGCGTTTTTTACCGGCTACTAAAGCTGTACCTAAAGAAATGCTAACGGTAGTGGATAAGCCAATTATTCAATACGCGATGGAAGAAGCTATGGCAGCCGGTATTGAGCAGTTTATTTTTGTCACAGGGCGAAATAAATCCGCTATCGACAGCCATTTTGATCATGCATACGAGCTGGAAAGCGTTTTACAGGAAAAAAATAAAAATGAAGCGCTGGCAAAAGTCACCGAATGGATGCCAAGTCCCGGACAGGTGTTTTTTACGCGCCAACATGCAGCATTGGGGCTGGGGCATGCCGTATGGTGTGCGCGCCATTTAGTAGGTGACGAGCCTTTCGCAGTGCTATTGCCTGACGATATGATCTTGTCTGACGAGTCTTGCTTAAAGCAAATGCTGAGCGCATATAACCAAACTGGTGGGAATTTAGTGGCATCCGAAGAAGTGTCGCCAGAGCTTACACACCAATATGGGATTATAGAGCCGCATCAAGTAAAGGGTCGTTTGACCTCTGCCAAACGTTTTGTTGAAAAGCCTAAGCCAGAAGACGCGCCTTCAAATTTGGCAGTAATTGGACGTTATGTGTTGCAGCCCGAAATTTTTGATGTGTTGGAAAATCAAGAGCGCGGAGCAGGCGGTGAAATTCAGCTTACCGATGCAATCAATCATATGACCGCAAACACTGATACCCATGGCTTCCGCTTTGAGGGTGAGCGATTTGACTGCGGAAATCGCCTGGGTTTTGTTGAGGCAAACATTGCGTATGCCCTGAAACGTGCCGATATGCACGATCGCGTAAAAGATATGCTGGTGCGCTATCAGGATAAAGCAGCGGTGCCAGCTACCACCCCATGGAAAAAACCTGCGGTACTGGCCGCATAAATCAGGATATCAGGAGGAAGTGATGAAGGGAATTATTCTAGCAGGAGGCGGCGGAACTCGTTTGGCACCGCTAACCAACGCAATAACCAAGCAAATTTTGCCAGTATACGATAAGCCAATGATTTATTATCCGCTGTCTCGGCTGATGCAGG
The DNA here is from genome assembly GCA_022450665.1 of Alphaproteobacteria bacterium. Taxonomy (GTDB): domain Bacteria; phylum Pseudomonadota; class Alphaproteobacteria; order Rickettsiales; family VGDC01; genus JAKUPQ01. The sequence continues at coordinate 8,241 of JAKUPQ010000006.1, forward strand.
CGGGGATTACTGAAATTATGGTTATCAGTACACCACGTGACATTCCTATGCTGCAAAATCTTTTGAAAGATGGCAGCCAGTGGGGTGTGGAATTTACCTATAAAGTACAACCATCTCCCGATGGCATCGCGCAGGCGTTTTTGCTGGCCGAAGATTTTATTGGCGATGATTCAGTATGCTTAATATTGGGTGACAATATTTTCTATGGCGATGGTCTGGAAAAATCTCTTGTAAACGCTACAAAGCTTGAAAAAGGTGCGCGTGTGTTCGCCTATCAGGTAAGCGATCCAGAGCGCTATGGTGTAGTAGAATATAACGAAGACAAGATTGCGCTATCCATCGAAGAAAAACCCCAACATCCTAAATCAAACTGGGCTGTTACGGGTTTGTATTTTTATGATTCTGATGTGGTGAAGATTGCGAAAAGCTTAAAACCATCAGCGCGTGGCGAGTTGGAAATTACTGACATAAATCAGGCCTATCTTGATAAAGGCTTGCTATCAGTGGAGCGTATGGAGCGTGGTACCGCATGGCTGGATACCGGCACATTAGATTCATTGCTTTCTGCAGGTCTGTTTGTGCAAAACATTGAGGCGCGTCAAGGGCTTAAAATTGCTTGTATTGAAGAAATTGCCTATGAAAAGGGTTATATTGATGCAATGCAATTGAACAAACTGGCCGATGAAATTGGTAAAAATGAATATGCTAATTACTTGCGCAGACTTTTGCCGCCAATGATGGATTCTATGTCACATAATCTCATTAAATTTGAGCCACTGGAGGAGCGCCGCAACAGAGCGAAAGCGGCCTGATCTTCACGTTTGCAAGAGGCGGGCATAATGCAGCCCGCTCGCACGTATAAATTGCTAGCAATTATTATGGAGAATTTACCTTCTCCGATACATAAATTCCCCATGCGAAGCGCATGGGGATTACAGACGCCCAGCTAGATCAAGCTGGGGGTATCCACTTTCATGCTTTTTGCAAAGACAAATGATGAAGTGGTTTGACTACAACAACTAGAGAGAGACTTAAGAAAGGATAACCAAAATGGCACACCTTATTAAAGGTTCGTCACAGGATGATGTCTTGAGGGGAACCGAACTCGCTGAAGCCATACTAGGCTTTGACGGTGACGATGAAATATATGGTCGCGGTGGCGATGATACGCTCATTGGCGGCAATGGTAACGATCTTATCAGTGGCGGCGACGATAATGATAAGATCAAAGGCGATGCGGGAGATGACAATCTTCTTGGCGGAGCTGGCGATGATACCATCAATGGCGGCGAAGGCAACGATATGTTGCGCGGTGGCAGCGGCAACGACACCCTTAAAGGTGACGCTGGCGATGACATCATTCTTGGCCAGGACGGTGACGATATGATCTTTGGCGGTGACGGCAATGACAATATTCTCGCTGGCGAAGGCGATGATGTTGCCAATGGTGGTAACGGCGACGATAAAATCAAAGGCGGCGCTGGAAACGATCATTTGCTGGGCGCTGAAGGCAACGACACCCTATACGGTGAAGACGGTGCTGACACCCTACGTGGTGGCGAAGGCAACGACATGATGTATGGCGGTGAAGGCGATGACTTCATGCTTGGCCAAAACGGTGAAGACAAGCTTTACGGCGGCGAAGGTAACGATACCCTTTCCGGCGGTGACGGAGCTGATATCGTGAATGGTCAGGAAGGCGATGACAAATTGTTCGGCGATGCTGGCAATGATGATATCGCTGGCGGCATGGGCAATGACACCCTCGATGGCGGCATGGGCAACGATAAGCTCATTGGCGGCACTGGTGACGATATGCTCAAAGGCGGTGAAGGCCATGACGTGTTGCTTGGACAAGAAGGTAACGACACCCTCGACGGTGGCGCTGGCTTTGACAAGCTTTACGGCGGCGAAGGTAACGACGTTTTCTATTTTGCAGATACTGCAGGTAAAAACGAAGTAATCGACTTCAATCTTGCCGAAGACACGCTACATATTCATGACTTCGGTCTGAATGCAGCGGATATTCTTGCTAAAGCATCTGCAGTGGGTGATTCCGCTGTTGTGTTTACGCTGGATGCCGATACTTCGGTATATCTCGAAGGTGTATCCTTCGACAGCATTGATTCTATTGATCTGATGTTGAGCTAATAGGCGAAATATAAGTGTGAAGGGGTGGCAAACGCCGCTTCCTTCACATTTATATATTATATAAATGTAAAAAATTAAAGACAGCCATGTGCTGCAACGTGTTAAGGGCGAAACAATGAAAATTACCGTGGTAGGAACAGGTTATGTAGGTTTAGTAAGCGGCACTTGTCTGGCTGAAGTCGGGCATGAAGTTACCTGTGTGGATAATGTAGAACAAAAAGTAACAAACCTTAAACAAGGCATTATTCCAATTTACGAGCCGGGCTTGGACGAATTAGTAATTAATAACGCTAAGGCTGGAAGATTGCATTTCACTACCGATTTTAAAGCGGCCATGAAAACTGCCGATATTATAATGATAGCCGTGGGTACGCCATGCCGCTCTAACGATGGCTGTGCAGACCTGCGCTTTGTCTATGGCGTAGCGCAAGAAATTGCCGAATCACTCGATCATTATGCCGTTATTGTAACAAAATCTACTGTGCCAGCAGGTACTGGTCATGAGATTGCGCGTATAATTAAAGAACAAAATCCTGATGCCGAGTTTGATATTGCCTCTAATCCGGAATTTCTGCGTGAAGGCAATGCTATCGTAGATTTCATGGAGCCGGATCGCGTTGTGGTAGGCACAGAAACCGATAAAGCCCGTGAAGTAATGACACAGCTTTATGCGCCATTTTCCGAAAAAGGCTATTCGGTATTGCATACCGACATTATTTCGTCAGAGCTTATTAAATATGCTGCCAATACATTTTTGGCTACCAAAGTAAGCTTTATTAATGAAATGGCTGATTTATGCGAAAAAATTGGTGGAAACGTGCAGGATATTGCCAATGGTATGGGAATGGATAGCCGCATTGGCCACAAATTCCTTCAACCAGGCCCAGGCTATGGCGGATCATGCTTCCCTAAGGATACACTCGCAATGGTAAATATTGGGGAGCGAGTGCTTAGCCAAACCACCATTGTAGAAGCGGTGATAGCAATTAACCGTGCCCGCCCGCATCGCATGGTGGCTAAAATTGCCAATGCGGTTAAAGAAGATTTACGCGGAAAAACTGTTGCATTACTTGGATTAACGTTCAAGCCCGACACTGATGACGTGCGCGACAGCACCGCATTGATTATTGCTGAAGAGCTCGTTCGTGCAGGCGCTAAAGTAGTGGCATATGATCCGCAAGGTATGGAAGAAGCCGAAAAATCCATCGGTAATATTATTACTTACGCCAATAACAAAGAAGAAGCATTGCAAAATGCCGACGTTATGGTATTGGCTACCGAGTGGAAAGAGTTTTGCGAATTAACCCCGCAAAATCTCAAATCTGTATTAAAGCAGCCTGTCGTTGTAGATTTGCGTAATGTGTTTGATCCAGCAGAAATGGAAGCGCAGGGCTTTACCTATCATTCCGTTGGGCGCCCTGCAGTGGATGCATATATAGCACAAGCAGCCGTGGCAGCGTAATTTAAAAATAATAATAAAAAAGTGATTACTCATGGAAAATCTTCCTGATATCAAAGACATTGCCTATGCGCTATGGCGTAGAAAGTGGCTCTTACTTTCTATTATGTTTGTGCCAATTATCATTGGTTTCTTTGTTATATCCAGTCTGCCGGCTAAATATACGGCAGCGGCGGCTTTGCTGATCGAAAAGCAGGAGCTGAAACTGGCGAATTTTGAAGATGCACTTGCAGGGCCAAAATTTAGCGAAGAAACCATTCAAACTGAAATTGGTGTAATTAAATCGCAGGCACTGGCTCTAAAAACCATTGAAGAAGCAAACTTAATGGATGAACCGGAATTTACTGATATCAAAAAATCCGCTGGAGATTCGGCTGTAAGCAAACAGAAATATGTCGATAGGTTTATGCGTAATCTCGACGTTTCGGCATTAGGTGGCTCTCATGTGGTCAACCTTGCCTACCGTTCTGAAAACCCGGAGCTAGCCGCTAAAATTGCCAATATGCACACGCGCAACTATATAGAGTATAATAAGCAGACCATGGCGGCGCGCTCTCAGGCACTGTATAAGTGGCTTTCGAAGCAAGTGGTGGAATTGAAGCAGGAAACCACAGAGAAAGCACAAAAGGTACAACAATACCGAGCTAAACACGGGCTGGTAATGGGTAAAGGGGCCGAGGAACTGATTTATCAACAGATTTCTGATACATCGGCATTGCTTACACCGTTGGAAACGCGGCGTTTAGAGTTGGAAGCACGGCAGGAAACAATAGACCGCTTGCGTAAAGAGGGGCGCAGTGGATCGCTGAGTCAGGTAATATCTTCTCCGCTTATACAAGACCTCAAATCGCAACAGGCATTAGCAGAGCAGCAGATGCAAACCCTGCGTTCTGATTATGGGGCGCGTCACCCCAAAATGCTGGCAGCGCAAAATGAAGTGAGAGGTTATCAGGCGAAGATTAATAATGAAATCGCCATGATTGTGGATTCTACCAGCAGCGAGCTTTCTACGGTGCGCAAGCAGGAAAATCTGCTTAATTCACGAATGCAGCAATTACAGAAAAAAGCTGATGCTTCCCGTGGGGATCAAGTAGTATTAAATACGCTGGAAAATGAATTGGTTGCGAGTCGCAATGCGCTTAATAATGCTTTGGTACGCTTAGAGGATGTTAAGGCGCAGGCAAGCCTGAGCCGCTCAAACGCTGAAGTAGTGGCATGGGCTAATCCTCCTATCGACCCCTCTGAGCCCAATAAAATATTATTATTCGCCGTAGTTATCGTGCTATCCACAGGTTTGGCGCTAATGGCTGTATTTTTAGTGGAGATATTCCAAAAAGGATTTAACAGCTTACAGGAAGTCAAAGCTAGCACAGGGCGTACGCCTCTTGGTATTATCCCTTATGTACGCAACATTAAACCGTATGAAATGGTTAGCAGTTATTCAATTTTTAGTGACGCCATTAAGAAAATATACATGTATGGGCTTATGAAAAAGCTTAAAGAGGAAAATGGCCAAGCGGTATTAATTGCATCGGCACAGCCAAATGAGGGTAAAAGTACGGTTGCTATGTCGCTTGCTTATTATATGGCGACGATTGGTAAAAAAGTGCTGGTAGTTGATACTGATATTAATCGTCCGTCAATTCATGCAATGGCTAAAACCCAGCTTCGTCGTGGCTTTTCAGATCTGATGACCGACAATATCTCGCTTTCTGACGTCACCTATAGGGATGGCACAGGTAAGCTTGACATCATTACCGCCGGAAGCACTAAAATGCTGTCGCCTGATTTATGGCATTCCGAACGTAATATGGCACTCATTAAAGAAATGAAATCTAAATATGATGTTATTTTATTCGATTCGCCACCATTGCTTGCGCTGGCAGATGCAGCCGCCATGGCCGCGTTGATGGATGAAGTGATTGTGGTAGCCCATTGGGCAAAAACATCCAAAAAGAAGGTTGCTCATATTATCGAGCAGATTGAGGCGCTTTCAAAACCCATTCTGGGAGTGGTGCTGTCTAAGGTGAAAATTCACCAATACGCCACTTATGATTATGGCGATGCCGGAGTATATTATGGCGCCAATGCCCGTTATTACGGTGCAAAGTAACGCTAAGCAACCCATCTGTGGTGCATAACGAAATTATGGCAGGAATTAAGAATGCTCTTCCCACATTCTTTTTTTCTGCCATAAGACCTTTTTACATATTTACTAACAAATCTTATGGGTAATTTATCTGTAATATATTAACAATTGCTCAAGCATAGCATTGCTTGCTATAAAATACATACCCAACGAAGGAGCCAGCTATGTCTGAGCATGTAGCAATTTGTATTATTACCTACCGCCGCCCAGAAGGATTAACAAAGCTTTTAGCTTCGTTGGCGCAATTAAAATTTGAATCTATCGAGCAGCCAGAAATGACTGTGGTAATCGTGGATAATGATGCAGAGGGCAGTTCACGTAAAGTGTTGTCTACTTTATCCGAAGATGCACCATGGGCATTGCATTATACGGTAGAAAAAGAACAAGGCATTCCTTTCGCACGTAACCGCTGCCTGGATATAGCGATGGAACTGCAGGCCGACCATATCGCATTTATAGACGATGATGAATATTGCGCGCCAAACTGGATAGAGCAATTGTTGCTGCAAAAACGCGATACCGGCGCTGATGTGGTATGGGGGCCAGTAACTCCAGTATTTGAAGGTGAAATTCCAAAATGGATGGAGCAAGGCAAGTTTTTTACCCGCCAGCAATACCCCAATGGCGCGGTATTGCAAGCGGCTGCCACTAATAACGTATTGTTTTCAAGTTATATGGTGCGCGATCGCCGTTTGCGCTTCAACACCGCCATGCGCTACACCGGCGGTACCGATCATTTGTTTTTTTCCAAAGCTGCACAGTTGGGTTATGACATTGTGTGGGCTGAAAACGCAGTGGTATGGGAAGATACTCCATCCAGCCGCACGACTGAGAAATGGTTGTGTAAGCGCTATTTGCGACAAGGCAACACCCATAGTCTCACCGAAATGCAGTTAAAGAAAGGCATGGCGACCAAGCTACGCCTTTTTGCGCAAGGATGTTTACGGGTTACATTAGGTGCGGTAAGTTACCCGCTAACGTTTTTCACGCCTAAGTCGCAAAGCATGAAAATCAAAAAAGCATTATTTCGTGGTGCGGGCATGTTGAGCGCGCTTTTCAATTACAATTATCAAGAATATAAAGCGTAAAACCGCTCTATATCTTCAAGAGTCTTCCCATGATTCGCTCTTTATATATCCGGCTTTTAAAAAAAGCGGGAAAAACCTATCAGCCAGACCCCAAAGTTCCTACCAGTGTATTGCTAGGAGAGATATTTGCGCGGTCTATTATGCTATTACGCGGTGTATTGCGCTGCCATAGCAAGGCATTTTTAGGTAAATCAATAACAATTCGCGGCAAAAAATTTCTTAAACTTGGGCGCTTTACAACCCTATGTAATAATGTTTATATTGACGCGGTTTCGCAAAATGGGGTCACCATCGGGGATCGTACCAAGATTGGTGCATATACTCAAATTGGCTGTACAAACCACTTTGCAACGCTTGGTAAAGGCGTGCAAATTGGTAAAGACAGTGGTCTTGGCCAGTTCTCATTTATCGGAGCCGCAGGTGGCGTGACGATTGGCGATAATGTTGTTATGGGACAATATGTTTCCTTTCATGCCCAGCAACATGTATTCGATGATCCGGCGAAACCCATCCGAGAACAAGGGGTTAGTGCCGAAGGCATCACGCTGGAATCGGATATATGGGTGGGGGCTAAGGCCACTTTTCTGGATGGCGCATATATTGGGCGTCATTCGGTTGTCGCGGCGGGAGCCGTAGTGCGTGGAAAATTTCCACCGGGTAGTGTGATTGGGGGCGTGCCCGCCAAAATCATTAAAACACTGCCGCTGGTGGAGAGTTAATATAATTTGCCAATAGGGGCTGTACATGATTTCAACTCGTCGCTTCATCACCGTAGCTGCATTCGCACTCACCAGCACAGGGTTAACCCATACCGCATATGCGCAATATGTGCCGGAAGAGCAAGACGTTATTAGCGTTAGCGAGCAACGTATTCCAGAATACGAGCCAGATGGTATGCGCTTTGGGCAGTTTGAATTTCTTCCTGCCATCGAAATTGAAGAAAAATATGACGATAATATCTATCGCACATCCAATAACGAAGAGTCTGATTTTATAACCCGTGTGAAGCCCAGTGCATTGATGCAATCTGATTGGAAAAACCATCAATTGCAATTTGTCGCTTTAGGGGATTTTGGATTTTATCAGGATAACGATACTGAAGATTACGAAGATTATACGCTGCAGCTTAAAGGCCGTTACGATATTCTTTATGACACCTATTTTCATGGTACCTTGCGCCATAACCATCTGCACGAAGACCGCAGCTCACCCAATGAGGCCAATGGCGCTGAACCAACCGAATTAGATGTGAATACGGCAAAGATTGGATTTACCCGCGAATTAGCTAGACTCAAGCTTTTCACACATGCGCAGTTCCAGCAATTGGAGTTTGATGACGCATTTGCAAATGGCGTAGCCATTAATAATGATGATCGCAACCGCGACCAACAAGAATATCAGATAATGTTATCGTATGAATTTCAACCTAATTATGACATTTTTACACGCTATACCTATAATATCCGCGAGTATGATTCAACAGGTGCTACCAATCGTGATTCCACAGGTAATCAAATTGAGGTTGGAACGTCTGTAGATATCAGCGGGAAAGCAAAAGGTGAAATCTATGCGGGTTATCTGAATCAGGATTATGATCAGTTTGATAACGTTGATGAAATCACTTATGGCGGTGAATTGCTATGGAATGTCACAGGGTTGACTTCTATCAAAGGTCTGGTAGAGCGTGAAGTGCGTGAAACTACCGTGGCAAACGCTTCCTCATTTTTGCGTACTCGGTATCGCGTAGGTGCAGAACATGCATTTATGGAAAATCTCTTGGTTGTGAGTCATCTGCAATATATTGAAGATGAGTTCGAAACTACAGGTGGTACCGGACGTGACGATGAATATTATGGTGCGGGTGCAGGTATGAAATATACTTTCCGTCCCGGGCTTGCAGCGAATCTTGGCTATGATTATATCGAGCGCGATTCTACGGTGGCCGCTGAAAATTATGATAACAATGTTGTAAGTGTGTCGCTTTCCTACGCTTACTAACACAATGTAGGTTTAGCAAAATGACATTAAAAAACACTTCTTCCCTGTTTATTTGCCTGATGGCAACCGCGATAGGTGTGTCGGCATGCGGCGGCACACCTGCCCAAGATTCTCCTTCAATGATGGAATCTCGCCATACTTCATGGAACAAAACGTCGCATAATGCCGCATTAGCCCCTGCGCAAAAAGTTGCGCCATCAAAAATTCCTGCACAAAAACTGGCAGCACTGGCCAATGATAACCCTACTTTGAATGTGGGCGATGCAGTAAAGGTTACTACTTTTGGCCATGAAGATCTTTCGGGTGAGTTTAAAGTAGAAAGCAACGGCACCATTAATCTTCCACTCGTAGGCAATATTAAAGCTACCGGCAGAACGAAAGAACAATTGGAATATGCGATACGCAAAAAGCTCTCAAATGGGTATTTAGTAGATCCAAAGGTATCGGTAGAAGTGGCAAACTTCCGGCAATTTTACATCGTGGGCGAAGTGCAGGAGCCGGGGGCATATGATTATGTTCCATCGTTGAATGTATTAAAGGCAGTTGCCATTGCCGGCGGTTTCAACCGTCGCGCCGTAACCGATGACTTCAAAATCATGCGCCGTGAAAATGGTGCAGAAAAACAATTAGTTGCCAATGAGGAAAGCTTGGTTTTGCCGGGTGATACTGTGCGCGTAGAAGAGCGCTTTTTCTAAGCCCATACAAAGCACTTTTAAAAAGCTGAGTGTCCTGACAGACATTCAGCTTTTTTTATGGTCTAGATGTGTTTAATGCAGAGTTTTTGCTGTTGGCGAATACCACATAGGCCATAATAATCATGGCAAAATAAACGCTTAACTGAATGGAGCCATTGGTTTCTACCACGCCGCGACTAAGGTGCATTATCGTTGTTACCACCAATAGTTTTTGGATGAAATCTCCACCATAAAATATTTTGGCGATACCTTTGCACACAATACTTCCCACTATAAGAAGGTATATTACCAACCCCACTGCGCCAATTTGCAGCAGAATATCTAAATAGCCATTATGGGGGGAAAGATACGAATCGACATTTAGCGCCGATTGAATGCGCCCTTTAATGCCTTCATCAAAATAATATGCTTTTGCACCCAGCCCCAAGAACGGAGATTTGATGTATTCCGTCATATATAGTGCCCATAAATCCGAGCGATTCGTAAGCGAGGGGTCGCGCCCTAGCATAGCCAGTGCGGCATTCATAAGCATGTTGAAAAACGGTATAATTGCTACACAGACAAAGCAAATCACGAACAACCATACTGCTTTTACTGTGGCACCGATTTTTTGTGAATATAAAATGGCAAATGAAGCGAGCAAGCCGAAGATGGCTGCCGTCAAGGCGCCGCTGGAGTTGCTCTTTAGCATCATAAATGCGAATATCATCATTATGGCTCCACATAGCAGCAACTTCGAGAAGCGCGGTGAATATACAGCGGCCAAGGCAAAGATAATTACTCCATAAGCGCAAAAATAGCCAAACTGGTTTTTGTGACTAAATAATCCGCGATAAGCACCGCTATGAATGCCTCCCATAAGGCCATTTTGTGGCATAGCGAGGATATATCCTAAATTCGCAAATGCAAAAACCGCGAAAAATATCACAATAAATCGTGCGAGATGCTGTGGTTTTATCACACTGGCAATTACCGCAAAATAAGTCACAAATAACGTAATACGGATGCTGAATAGCAAAGATTCTTTAGCGTTTATTGAAACGGCAACAGACAGAAAATATACGGCAATAAGCGCTGTAAGCAGTTTGTAGTTAGCAAGTGCGGCAAGGCTCTGGCGATAAAGAAAAATCAACGCCGCCAAGATTGCCAGAAACATAGAATTATATAAAAACCGTGCGCCTAACACCTCTCCAAATTTTGGATCGCTTTCATCGTTATAGGGAAAAATTCCCATGCCGCTGCAAATAAAAAATACCACCACCAAGGTGAGCATTAAGAAGTAATAGCTAAGACTTTTTCCTATCGTAGGGCTGGTGCTATCATTCTGCATGTGTCACCCTTTTACGGAATATTCCTGAAACTATCACGTTAAATCCTGGATGCATCAAGGCAGGAAGCAGTAATAATGCGCAATACACCGCCGATAGCTTAATGAATAACATAAGTAAGTTTTCGCCGCTTCCCGCATTATGAAATACACTATAACACGCAAAAATAGCCAATAACATTATGGAAGTTAATGCTATTGTGCGCAGCGCGATGGACATGGTGAAGGGGCGGCCATGTATAATTTTACTCGAGCTGTAATACATGATGTAAATATTTCCCAATATCAGCGCACTGGCCGAACCGATTACTACACCATATGCACCCAACAGACTACCCAGCGTCCACCCCAGCAGCGCATTAGCAAGGCTTATAATGGTTTGGCCAATGATATTGCCGCGCAACATTCCCGCGCCCATCCCCATGCTATAAGAGGGAGAGCACATAACACTAAATGTGTTGGCAAGGCCTATGATAAGCGTGAAATAGAAAAATGCCTCGACATATTCGCCAATCCACAAAACCGAGATTGCAGGGCTAATGGCAAGCAGACCACCCATCATGGAAGGTGCAACCAACCATGTCACACTGTTAGACTTGAGAAATAGCTCTTTGGTTTTTGATTTATCATTATTAAATAATGAGAAGGTGGAAATAAGCGCATTATTGGCGTTTGTAATCATTTTTCCGACATTCTGCACAAATTTTAGTGCGAATTCATAATAACCCACCATTTCCAACGTGGAGTATGCACCAAGGTAAAACTTGGTAAGTGGTTGGAAGAACATTACAATAAATGCGATGTATTGTGCTTTGAAGCCATAGCTGGCAATTTTTGAAAATGTCTTTTTGGAAAGCCGCTTTGGAATATAGGGTAGTGGTAGATGTATTTTAAGCGTTACAAATGCAATGATAATTAATGCGCACACCTGCGCTACCTGCGCCCATGCCATGGCAATGATTCCATAATCTGGCACTAAAACTAACGCGATGGCAAAATATAATCCTGCGCCAAGCATAATTGCAAAGCTTGCCAAGTAATTAAGCTGTAATCCGCGAATGGAGGAAAGCAATATATCGCTGATATTGAACAATATTAAAGAGAGTAATGCCCAGGGCAACAACTCTCGCGCCACGTCCAGCTCTGCACCGGCATCAATGACCACGCCCAATACATAATAAAGCGGATAATATAATAACAGGCATAGTAAGGTGATAAAGCCGCTAATACAAAGCAAAGCAGTTTCGATATACAATACCGCTGTGTTTTGCTTCTTTCGTCGAAGCAGCCCAGGCAAAAAATATATTAAAGAGCGAGGAAATCCAAAACCAGCCAAATTTCCAAAGGCAGTAGTTGCCAGCACTAGCGACCAAACGCCAATCATAGCAATGCCTACCTCATCCAGCAAAAAGCGGTATAAGAAAAAGAGAATGACACTATTGGCCAGAATTTCTAAAAAAGCCGTAGCGACATTCAGGGATATGCGCGTTTTTGCCATAATTCAATAATTTGAGTTAAATGAAAATACTTGGATTTTTATAGCAAATATAGGTATAAAAATGCTGTAACGCTGAGCAATTTAATTCTTTTTAGTACAGATTATTCAATGGTAGAGCCAGTAAAATTTAAGCATCCATGTATCGAAGCTATGGTCAGCGTGATTATACCCGTTCGTGCCGATGTTGAAGGATTGGCTATCACATTGCAATCCTTGGTAAAAACCGCCCCCCATACACAGCGATATGAAATTATCGTAGCAAATGATGGTGCAGATGAAGATATTACCACTTATTGCGAGAAATACCCTCAGGTTATTGAAAAATCTCTTATCCCTAATCAAGGGCCCGGAGGTGCGCGTAATTACGCTATGGAATTTGCGCAAGGAGAGTTTGTGGCCTTCTTGGATGCCGATGTGGTGGTGCGTGAAGGCTGGTGGCAAGCCATGCGCAATGCGCTGTCAACCCATGATTATGCAGCCGGAAGGGTCGATATTGATCCAAGCCTAATTACCAGTTTTTTCCATAAATATGATCAGATCAACGCTTTTAATGTTAAAGAATACATGCGCAACCATCATGGCGCGACGGCAAATGTATCGGTGCGGCGCAGTTTACTAAAAGAAATTGGTGGATTCGATGCACGCTTTCGCTCGGGCGAAGATACAGAATTTGGCATTCGTGCCCATGAGCAAGGCCAGCGCATGGTTTATGCTGACGATATGCGTATTTTTCATCCGCCACGCAGTTTTCAAGAGCAGCGCAAAAAGATTTATCGTGTCGTGGTGGGGCATGCACAGTTGCGCGAAGCATATCCCACGCGGTTTGATAAATATAAAGTCACGCCGCGCATGGTTGTATCTTTCGTTGTGCCGCCACGACGCTTAGGGAAAGATCCAAAAATGCTGGAATCTCTTAGCCCATCAACCCGTGCAGGATTGTATCTTACATGTTATGCGGCGCGTTTGTATCAGATTTCATGCTATGTGTGGACGTCGCTTCTTTCTGCGAAGCGGATGAAGCACGACCTTTCTTAGATTCTGTCAATTTATCCAGTTCACGCAAAAGTATTTGTTCTTGTTCTTTAAGAATCTTTGGCCATTCAAATTCGGCGGCATGGCGCGAACGACTATGAGCAGCCATGGAGGCTAATTCATCTTCGTTGCCATCTGCGAGCAAACGCGTGATGATGGCGTCACAATCTTCTGTATTGTCAAAGAAACGTGCGCCGTCTTGGGCAACCCAGCGATTAAAGCGGTTATTATGCGCTATAACCGGATTTCCCGCTCCCAGCGCTTCAATAAGTGACGGGTTAGTGCCACCCACTGTATGGCCATGCATGTAAAACTTGCTATAAAAGCGTAAAGCGGATACCACCTCTTTCTCGTATATAGCCCCTACAAACTTCACCTCATCGCTGGCGGCATCCATCACAGATTTTTGGTAGGCATCTTCGGTAGAATATTTTCCCAATACCACCAGTGTAATATTACGTTTGCGTGCCGAAAAAGCCTTTACTGCTTCCAGAACAGAGTTTTCCGGTTCTGGACGTGCGATCAATGTGGCATATTGGTATGGCTGTACGTCAAATTTAGCAATAATGCTTTCATCGGCACTGGTAATGCTATCAGCGCCATAGGCCGACACTGTGATTTTACTTTCAGGAACATTGCGTTGCAGGTGTTTTTTCATTTCTGGGTGATCTGCAATGAGATGATTTGCGATATGGCATGCAATATGCTCATTCGCCCAAAACCATAGTTGAACGGGCTTAGACCATTTGCTGCGTTTCCATTCAATACCATCCATATTTATAAGATTAGGCACGCCCGCCAGACGTAACAGAATGCCGAAAAAGGCGGTGTTATAACCTAATGTTAGGGCAATGCCCGGCTCTTTACTTGCATGGCGATTTGCCAGCCCGTCGAAAATAATGCTACCTTTAGATCCGCTTTGTTTGACAGGAATATGCACACGACGCACACCTTCCCACTCGGTTTCATAGATATTGCCTTTGCCTTCCTCCTGACAATACACCACCACATTCCAGCCATTTTTCACCAAATAGCGAGAAAAATAATCTGCGAAGGTCTCAAATCCACCATGGCTGGCAGGAACGCCGCGAATGCCTAGGATTTTTACGGTTTTATTGTGCATGGGAAATGTCCTTTTTTTTTGACAGATATCTATAATAGCGCGATCATAATTTGTTTCGGAAAAATATTCTTCAAAGCGCGCCCGCGCATTTTTTCCGGCGCGCACCACTTCTTCTGTATGGCATAATAGATGTGAAATAATGTGCGCACAATCACTTGCATTATTAGGCTCGAACAACCAGCCGGTTTCTGCATCTTTTACAATTTCGCTCAGCCCGCCGTGATCGGCAGCGATGACCGGACGCGAATTCCCCATCGCCTCTGTGGCTACACGACCAAACGGCTCAGGTTTTTTAGAAGGTACTATCACTATATCTGACCAAGCAAACATAGACTCTGTATCATCAGAAAAAGGAAGGATTTTGATGGTATGAGAAAGATTGGCCTGGTTAATCTGGCGCTCTATTGCTTCCACAAAATGCTGCTGACCTTCAAACACACCGCCAGCAATATGCACCTCGATATTTTGTTTTTCGTTTTCATCCAGCAGAGCAATGGCATCAACTAATAAATCCTGCCCCTTCCAGCTATTGAAGCGCCCCAACATCAAAAGTTTGAGTTTGCCTTCAGGTTGGGGAGGAGCTATTTCGTTTATATCGGCAATACCATTGTAAATTACACGTCGCTTTTGGCACTTGCGCAAACGAAATGCGCGTTCTGTGGCTTTTGAATTGAAAACAATTGACGCATTACTAAAACGCAAAATCGCAGAGAATACGGCAGAAGCTTTAGCTCCTACTATTTCTCTGACATGAATAATAGAATGCACACCGGCAAAGCGGGCGGCAACGTTATAATTTAGAATAGTCATGGTGTTAATATACACAATGTCATATTTACGCATACGCTGTATGGCATGCGTGACACTTTGCGGAAAACGTAGGGCGTCCACAGTAAAAAGGCGCAACAATGCATTCTTGCGCGGCACCCAGAGTTTTTCGAAAATAATGGTATCGGCAAAATCTTCTAACGGTGCAACGATAGCGCCATTTTGTGGCAGACAAGCCGTAATTTGTGCATGCGGCCATGCCTCTCGCATTGCACGAATCGATTGTATGAATGAGCGGTCTGAACCGTAAAGTTCATACCCTTGATGAATACAAAGGATTTTCATGGCTTAATAGGCTCCGGAGCCGCTAAATAAAACGCGTACGGTTTTGAATAATATTACAATATCATTCCACACCGACCAATTACGGATATACCAGCTATCCCAATTGATACGCTGTGCAAAAGTGGTTTCATTTCTGCCGCTAACTTGCCATAAGCCAGTAAGGCCAGGGCGCACTTGCTTATATTCATGCAAACTGCGACCATATTCCTGTGTTTGTGTGGGCAGGATAGGGCGCGGGCCTACCAAGCTCATATCCCCAACAAACACATTCCATAGTTGCGGCAGTTCATCCAAGCTGGTTTTGCGTAAAAACGCTGAAACGCGACTATCAATACGCGGATCATTACGTAGCTTCTGATAGGCGTTCCATTCAGCGCGAGCTTCGGCATCATTTTCAAGCAGTTCAGCCAGAATTTCATCACCATCGGTACGCATGGTGCAGAATTTCCAACAAGGAAACAGCTCACCATTGCGGCCTACACGGGCGCCGTTATAAAAAACAGGGGTTTGCGAACCTTCAGCCTTTTTCAGCAGGAAAATGATCGGCGTGATAATTGCCAGTAGCGCAACCGCAAAGCTTGATAACAGCACATCAAGACCGCGCTTACAAAAACGTTCAAATAATGGCGACTCATTTACTCGGGTGTGTTGAATAACAAAGTCGTTACCAAAAAAGAAGTGCGGTTCAACATTATATACCTTCGCTTGCTGCATAGAAGGAATAATTGCGTGTTGAATATGATTAGTCTCTAATAAGCGCACTAATTCCTCTCGGAATGTTTTTTCTAAGCAGCTTAATTGAATCAGATAAAAATTATCTGGGTTGTTCAAAATATACTGAACATAAGAGCCATCGGAAAGGATAGTGCGCGGCGCGGTGCAGGCGCGTGGAAGCTTGCTCATATCTAATTTGCTGCGGTCTTCATCTTCCAGCAAAATAGTGTGAATATTATATCCTGTTTCACCATCGGCGCATAATGCGTTAAAAGCCTGAGTAACAGTATTTTTATCGCCTAGCAATACCGTTGGTAAGCTCCAATGATTCATGCGCGACGCCAAGTGCAGCGCTACATTACGGCATAGAATTAATAATATTGCACAGCTAGCCCAGTTTAGGCTTACGATAATCGGTGAATAGCTGCGTTGAAGGGAGAAGGACAAAAAGCCATCCACTAAAAACGCAATCACGACACCTTTAAGCATGAAGGGAACTTGCCCCCACCATGGTACACGGCGAGTATAATGTCCCTTATTAGCAAATGCGAAAAGCATAATTATGGCAAGCGAAAGAAATATATACAAACGCTCCTGCCCCATAATGGGAGAAACTTGCTGCGGGGTATAGCCGAGGCTTGATAGCCAATTCAGCAGGTGCAATGAGACCAGATAGGCTCCGGTAACCGCAAGAATATCCCACGCAAAAATTAATCCGCTTATGAAGGGGAGCAGTTTTTGACGCAAAACATTATTGTGCTGTGATAAATCTGTAATCTTCATTTTCTAATACAATCGCTGTGAGTTTACCTTTGGCATGGGCACCGGTATCAATGCCTATACTATTGATGCCCTTACGCGTCTTGCGAACGCGCGGTGTATCAAAAATTGTGTGTCCATGAATGACAATCTTGTTGCTTGTCACCGGCTTTTTAAGAAAGTCATCACGAATCAGAATCAAATCTTGAAGTTCCTGATCTTCTATAGCCACGCCGGGGCGCATACCTGCATGTACAAATACGTAGTCGCCTTCCACCTGATAAGGCTTGAGCTGGCTAAGAAAGTGATAGTGGCTTAACGGAATCGTTTTGCGGAAATTCAGGCGCAGTGCTTCAATTTCATCTTTGTCCGAGTAGGGCGAAATCACGTCCATACCGTAGCTAATCAATGTTTGATCGCCGCCCCAGTTGATCCATTCGGCATAGCTCATTTCGCCCGCTAGAAACTTGATGAGGGCATATTCGTGGTTACCCATCAAATATAGTGCATCAATATTTGCAAATGGGTTTGCGATTAAGCGGTCGATCGTTTTACGCGAATCACTGCCGCGATTGATGTAATCGCCAAGATAGATAATTTTGACATTGGAAATAGCGGGGTTGTTGCGCAGGTCGGTAGAAATCTTTTCCTGCAATTGCTCCAGCAAGTTCAGCTCGCCATGGATGTCACCAATCGCATAGATGCGCGTTCCACCGGGAAGTGCGTCTGAATGAATAGTTTCTTTTTTCTGTAGCGCTGAAAACACGGCACCCACCAAATTATTAATAATTTATTAATGAGGCACTTTATAGGTGGGTCAATAAAGTTGCTATCAATGCGATGTGACGCAATATAAATTCTTCATAATGGTTAATAATACACTGTTTTTCCGTTCTTTATGTGTTTTTCCTTTGCTAGGCTTCATAAAGCGGCGATTAAATTACTAGTAAATAGTTAATGGTTTTATCCATAAATTTATTGGGAAATATCGGGATTTATTCACAAGAAATATTGTATATGATGAAAGTAACATATTTTTAATGCATTGAAATGCTAGCATATAACGGTGTTTTATATTGTTGGAGTGACATTAGGGCAATGCATATTACGTAACCTAAATGTTAATTATATGGCTGCCGGCCTGTGAGTTTTATAGCAAGCTGCAAATGATGATTATGTTAAGGTCGCATAAGGGCAAAATTACATGACTCAGCGCTAGCACGAATACGCATTGCGTACGTAAAGGTTCTTATATTTTTTTTATACATGGCTGTTCAGTATATTAAGTGCTTCAGAGTATTTGCGGAGGCTGTAGTTCATTATGGAAATAATTTCAGGTTCGTAATGCATATAAATTGAATACAGATTGATTTTGCGGGATCATGGCTAGAAAAACTTACGATATACAAAAACATAAGTCTATTATGAAGGCGGCAACACAGCTTTTTTTAAAGCATGGCTACAGCAAAACTTCAATGGATCAAATCGCTTCCAGAGCTGGGGTTACTAAACAAACCATTTATAGTCATTACTCTAATAAAGATGCATTATTTACCGAGATGATCATGGCGCTTTGCCATAAACATTCGCCTGATATGTCGGTGCTGAAAGACAGCAGCACGAGTGTAGAGGAGCGCTTATATAGCATTGGCCTTGGTTTTTTGCGCATGATTACCAGCGCTGAGGGTCTTGCCACAACGCGTGTGGTAGTGAGTGAGGCAGAGCGTAAGCCATTGCTTGCTAGTATATTTTATGAAACCGGCCCTATGCAGATGCATAAATTGCTGACAGAGTTTTTGATGTTGCAAAATGCCCGAGGCATAATGCATATTGCCAACCCTGAAAGCGCGGCTTCGTATTTTTATGCCATGCTTAAAGGGCGCTATCATCTGAGAATGACCCTTAAAATAAAACCTGCGCCTACACAAAAAGAGTTAGAAGATCATGTGCGTGAAACGGTGCGGGTGTTTATGAAGATATACGATGGTAAAGACCCGCTAAGTACCCAAGATGTATTGGTCTAGCATCTGGCGGCAATAGTTTTTATTGCAATGCACAAATAACGTGGTAATTTATTCATCCTGCTCACCGCAAACAGAAGGACATTATGCTAGGATTCACAAAGCGTGATCAGCAATACCCCAAGCTGCGTGACGCAAAAATTCGCAAAGGGGACTTCGCTGAAATATATGAAGCGTTTCGCCCTCAGGCTGCGGCCGATCAGGCAGAGCGTTGTTCACAATGTGGCATTCCGTTTTGTCAGGTGCATTGCCCATTACAAAATAATATTCCAGACTGGCTCAAACTCACTGCTGAAGGGCGCTTGCGCGAGGCTTATGATATTGCCAGCGCCACCAATAATTTTCCCGAAATTTGCGGACGCATCTGTCCGCAAGATCGCCTATGCGAAGGCAATTGCGTTATTGAGAAAGATTTTGATAGCGTCACAATTGGAGCAGTTGAAAAATATATTACCGATACTGCGTGGCAGGAAGGCTGGGTAACAGATTTTGCCCCCACGCACGAAACAGGTTTGTCCGTTGCCATTATTGGCGCGGGGCCAGCAGGGCTGGCGGCGGCCGAGCAACTACGCCGAATGGGGCATGCAGTGCATATATATGATCGCTATGATCGTGTTGGCGGCCTAATGATATATGGTATTCCTAATTTCAAGCTGGATAAGGCCATCGTGAAGCAGCGGCACGAGCAATATGAAAACAGCGGCATTGAGTTTCATCTAAATTGCGCCATTGGCGAGGATGTGACGATGCAGGCTTTGCGTGGAAAGCACGATGCTGTGTTGGTGGCAACGGGCGTATATAAAGCGCGCCTATTAAAAACCATGAATAGCAACATGACGGGTATATTGCCAGCAATGGAGTATTTAACCGCCAGCAACCGTAAAGGGTTGGGCGATGCAGTAGAAGCCTATGAAACCGGCGTGTTGAATGCGCATAACAAACATGTAGTAGTAATAGGCGGCGGCGATACGGCGATGGATTGTGTGCGCACCGCAGTGCGTCAGCAAGCGGCCAGCGTTACCTGCCTTTATCGCCGTGATCGCGAAAATATGCCCGGCTCTCGTCGCGAAGTAGGTTATGCCGAAGAAGAAGGTGTCGTGTTCAAATGGCTTTCTGCACCTCTGGGTTTTGAAGGCGATAAGGCTGTTACTTCGGTAATGGTGCAGCCTATGCGTCTTGGCGCCATGGATGCAAGTGGACGTCGTATGCCAGAGCCTATCGAAGATGCACGTGAAAAACTGCCTGCAGATATGGTAATTATGGCGTTGGGTTTTGATGCCGAAGACTTGCCCGTAGCATTTAATACCCCTGAATTAAAGCTTTCACCCTATGGCACGCTTGAACCGGATATGCATGGTATGACGTCATTGGATGGCGTTTTTGCCGCTGGTGACATAGTGCGCGGTGCTTCGTTAGTAGTCTGGGCAATTAAAGACGGGCGCGATGTGGCGCAAAATATTCATCGTTACATAACCAGTAAGCAATCGCAATCTGCAGTTTAAGGTAAATGCGTAGCCATGATAAATCGTAGAAAGAGCCTGCATGTCGCAACAAACATTTAAACATTATCAAAAGCTTGCTAAAGAGCTGGAGGTTGGTGGTCTATACAGCGCAGAAGATGAACATGATGCGTGTGGTGTGGGTATGGTTGCCGCCATTAACGGCCAACCCCGCCGTGATGTAGTGCGTTTAGCGATTGATGCCTTAAAAGCGGTATGGCATCGCGGCGCAGTAAATGCCGATGGAAAAACAGGCGATGGGGCAGGGCTGCTATTGCAAATTCCCGAAAAGTTCTTTCGCGCTTATATTGCTGATTTTGGTACGCCGATTGCTGACAATCAGAAATTTGCAGTGGGAATGGTGTTTTTACCCCGTCAGCAATACGACGATCAGGAAACCAGCCGCGAAATTGTAGAGCGTGAAATTATTCGTTTTGGTTACCGTATCCATGGCTGGCGTCAGGTAAGTGTGAACCCGGCAGCAATTGGTGACAGTGCCAACGAAACCCGCCCCGAAGTAACGCAAATTATTATTATTGGTAAGCAAGACGAGTTAGAAGACGCATTCGAACGTAATTTATACATTATCCGCAAACGCATTGAAAAGCGCGTGTGGGAGGAGGCAATCAACGGATTTCATATTTGTTCGCTGTCGTGCCGCTCAATTGTATATAAGGGGCTGTTTCAGGCAGAGCAGTTGGAATCGTTTTATCCTGATTTGTCTGACACACGTTTTGAATCGTGCTATGCCATTTTTCATCAGCGCTTTTCTACCAATACTGCACCGCTATGGCATTTGGCACAGCCATTCTCGCTATTGGCGCATAATGGCGAAATTAATACCGTTAAAGGTAACATCCAGTGGATGAAAAGCCATGAAGCCGGTATGGCCGCTGAAAGTTTTGGCGCGCATGTGGATTCGATTCGCCCGGTGATTGCTAAAAAAGGTTCCGACACTGCCGCCCTCAATGCAGCGATGGAGCTGTTAATTCATGGCGGACGCAGTCTGCCTTTGGCTAAAACCATTCTTATTCCTCCAGCATGGTGGGAAGCCCCTGGCATACCCGATTCGCATAAAGCATTGTTTAGCTATTGCAACTGCATCATGTCGCCATGGGATGGCCCCGCAGCTATTGCTGCCTGTGATGGAAAATGGGCGATTGCTGGGATGGATCGCAACGGATTACGCCCCATGCGTTATAGCCTTACCGCCGATGGGCTGCTGTTGGTAGGTTCCGAAACCGGCATGGTTCCTATGAATCGCAATGAGGTGCTGGAATATGGCCATTTAGGCCCTGGTCAGATGATAGGGGTGGACTTTGCTAAGCAACGTGTGCTGAAAGATTACGCGCTTAAAGATGCGCTAGCACACGAGCACCCTTATGAAGAATGGGTGAAGTCTATTCAGGTAATCGACATGCCGCCTACCACTAATTCGCCGGATATTGCCCGTTTTGACGAAGAAACGATCCGCAGACGGCAAATTGCCGCGGGGCAAACCATGGAAGATTTGGAAATTATCCTCACCCCTATGGTAAAAACCGGAAAAGAAGCGGTGGGCAGTATGGGCGACGACACCCCTATTGCGCTGCTTGCAAGAAATTATCGCGGTTTACATCAGTTTTTCCGACAGAATTTCTCGCAAGTTACCAATCCTCCGATTGATTCCATCCGCGAAAAAGATGTGATGAGTTTAATCACGCGTATTGGAAATAAGCAAAATATCCTAAGTCAGGGCGAGCATCAAACACGTTTGTTGTTGTTGAAGCAACCGGTATTATTGAGTGCAGAGCTAAATGCACTGCGCGAAGCGCTGCCGAATAGCTTTGTTGAGTTAGACGTAACGTATGATGCCGGCGACAAAGCAGGAAGCTTGCGCAAAGCCGTAGAAAATTTGCTGGTGGAAGTCGATGCTACTTTTGATTCGGGGAAAACAGATTTTCTGTTAACCGACGATGCGGTGAGTGAGACCCGCGTGGCAATTCCTATGATTCTTGCGGTGAGTGCGGTCCATGCGCATTTATCGCGTCTGGGGCGGCGCAAGCGGGTTTCGTTGTTGGTGCGTTCGGGTGAATGCATGGATACCCACCATTTCGCGGTGCTGATTGGTGTGGGGGCAACAGCCATCAACCCTTATTTAAGCGAAAGTTGGATTATCCAGCGCCATAAAACGGGGCTATTTAACGGTTTGCCGTTAGGACAGGCATTGCTGAATTACCGAAATGCACTCTCGGATGGCATGTTGAAAATTATGGCTAAAATGGGAATCTCCGTGATCAGCTCCTACCGCGGCGGTAATAATTTTGAGGCTATAGGTCTTTCGCGCTCATTAGTGAATGAGTATTTTCCCGGACTAAAATCGCGGATTTCCGGCATTGGCTTGGACGGCATACAGAACCGCGTTATGCAGCTGCACCATCGTGCATATGACCATGCACAAGCAACACCATTGCCGATTGGTGGCTTTTATAACTACCGTGGTGAGCGCGGCGAGATGCATGCCAATGAAGGAGCGACGATAAAATTTCTTCAAAATGCCGTTGCCAGTGGATCATACAGACAATATTGCGAATATAGTGCACTCATCATGGCACAGCCGCCAATTCACCTGCGCGATTTGCTTGACTTTAAACCTTTGGGTAAGCCCATCGCGCTGGATGATGTAGAGTCGGTTACGGATATTCGCAAGCGCTTTGTTGCGCCAGCAATGTCGATGGGAGCGCTCAGCCCCGAAGCACATGAGACATTGGCGGTGGCGATGAACCGTATGGGTGCGGCGAGCAATTCGGGCGAGGGGGGCGAATCGCGAGAGCGCTACCACCCACGCGCCAATGGTGATAACGCCAACTCAGTAATCAAACAAGTAGCATCAGGGCGTTTTGGGGTAACGGCAGAATATTTGAATAACTGCCGTGAAATTCAAATTAAGGTTGCGCAAGGGGCAAAGCCTGGCGAGGGCGGGCAATTGCCGGGCTTTAAAGTTACCGAACTCATTGCCGAGCTACGTCATGCTACGCCGGGGGTAACACTAATTTCGCCGCCTCCGCATCACGATATATATTCTATCGAAGATCTGGCGCAGCTCATATACGACCTCAAGCAAATTAATCCCGATGCAATTGTATCAGTCAAACTTGTATCGCAATCCGGTATTGGCACCATAGCTAGTGGCGTTGTCAAAGCTATGGCCGATAAAATTGTCATTGCCGGACATAGTGGTGGCACCGGTGCCAGCCCGCAATCGAGTGTGAAATTTGCCGGTGCGCCGTTTGAAATGGGTTTAGCAGAAACGCAACAGGTGTTAATGCTCAACCGTTTGCGCCACCGCGTAAAGTTACAAACCGATGGCGGCTTACGTACCGGACGCGATATTGTGATTGCAGCCATTTTGGGAGCAGAAGAATATGCAGTAGGCACGATGGCGCTGGTGGCGCTGGGATGTTTGCTGGTGCGCCAATGTCACAGTAATACCTGCCCGGTAGGAATTTGTACGCAGGATGAAGAATTGCGGAAGAAATTTGAAGGCAATGTTGAACGTATAATCAATTTATTTACGTTTATGGCTGAAGAAGTACGTGAAATACTGGCACAATTAGGCGCCAAAAGCATCGAAGAAATTATTGGCAGGCCAGAATTGCTGCAACAGGTAAATCATGGTGGCGAAGATCTGGATGCTATCGATCTTGGTCCATTGCTTGTGCAGCCTGATCAAGGGGACTATCCGCGCCATTGCACCACTCAGGCGCGTAATCCGGTATGCGATCCGCTGGATGTGCAAATGATGAAAGATGCCCAGGAGGCAATTTTGCGCGGAGAAAAAATCGAGCTTACTTATACCATCAATAATACCTACCGTACCATCGGTGCACGGCTGAGTTCGATGATGGGGCGCCAGTTCGAGCTGGCAAAACTACAAGACGACCATATCACCATCCGTCTGCGCGGCTCAGCAGGGCAATCTTTAGGTGCATTTGGAGTAAAAGGATTGAAGCTGGATGTATCTGGCGATGCAAATGATTATGTAGGTAAGGGGCTTTCGGGCGCAACCATTGTGGTGCGACCTACCATAAGCAGCACATTACCCACGCAGGAAAACACCATTATTGGCAATACATGCCTGTATGGTGCTACCTCAGGAAATTTATTTGCTGCCGGAAAAGCTGGTGAGCGTTTTGCGGTGCGCAATTCTGGTGCGTTGGCAATAGTAGAAGGTTGTGGCACTAATGGCTGCGAATACATGACCGGCGGCACTGTGATTATTTTAGGAAAAATTGGCCGTAACTTTGGCGCAGGAATGTCGGGGGGCATGGCATTTATCTATGATGCTGAAAATGTAATTGATTGGCATATTAATCCTGAAATGGTGGTGTGGCAAAGATTGCAATCTACCCATTGGGAAAAGACGCTCAAAGATGCGATTGCGCTGCATATAAAGCACACCCACTCGCAATATGCGCAGAATTTATTATATAAATGGGAGTGGGAGCGCGAGAAGTTCTGGCAAATTTGCTCTAAGGAAATGCTGCCTCACTTACAGCACCCGTTATCAGATGATGACTATTCGGAGGCTGCGTCTGTCGCAACATCCTCCTCGCTCAAGTCTTCGTAAAACACATAGGGCAGATTTTTGTTGGCCTTGGCGTGATACATAGCTTTATCGGCATAGCTGATAAGGGTGTCCATATCTTTCGAATCATGAGGATATAGCGCCACACCAATGCTGGCACCAATGTCAAAGCTGGTTTCATCGACGACGAAAGGCTCTGTCAGTGCTTCGCGCAGACGTTCAATCAGCACTTCGCATTCTTTTCTGCCCGCCAGATTATCAGCAAGAATGGTAAATTCATCTCCGCCCACCCGTGCGAGGGTGTCATATTCCCGCAGCGGTGCTTCTATGCGCTTGGCAAACATTTTCAGCAACATATCTCCTGCCGCGTGACCCAAGGTGTCATTCACGGGTTTAAATCCGTTTAAATCCATATAAATCACTGCAATGCGGTGGTTGCCCCTGACGGTACGCTGAACCGCTTTGCGTAGTAACTCAAAAAACAATGAGCGGTTAGCTAGGCCGGTAAGCATGTCGTAACGTGCCATATGGTGTAGCTTTTCATCCTGTTGGCGACGCTCAGTAACATCACGAAAGATAATTACACCGCCTTCTATATCGCCATCATCACGAATGGGGGCGGCAGTGTACTCTACGGGCATCGCCGCTCCATCTTTTTTCCAGAACACCTCGTCGGTTACATTGATCGAGCTTCCATCTTTTATAGCCTGTTGTATGGGGCATTGGTCGGCATCGTAGGGGCTGCCATCTACGTGACTGTGGTGGCATAGCGTATGTTGCAATTCGCCAATCATTTCACGCTTGCTATAGCCCAGTAAATTACTTGCCATAGGGTTGCAGAATGTTATGCGCCCGTTCGTATCCACTCCAACAATTCCCTCATGGGTAGAGCGTAAAATTAAATCGGTCTGGTGTTTTGCTTTTTGCAGTTGCTGTGTGCGTTCAATCACTACCCGCGAAATTTTATCGCGTTCCCGTATACGCTGCAGCATATAAAATGCGACTAACGCAGTGAACAACGACCCGCCAATAAGTGCTAACCACACTCCGCTATCTGTCATCAGGCGATAATAGCCTTTGCTTGGGGTGATAGTAATTTCCCACGGACGATTGGCAACGTTTATGGTGGAGGTGATTTTTAGAGGCTGATCTTTTAAGCTGGCGCGTAAAATCTCGCTTTCACTGGCTTGCACCAAGCGTGATGCACGTATATACAGCGGTTTACTACGTCCTTCGCTTGCATTTACATCATGAATTACCAGATTAACTCCTGCTGTATTCAATGGCCGGATGCTTTGTTCAATCATTTCTGCCAGCGGTAGCAAAATAGCAATAAACCCTTCCAGTTTCTGATAGGTGATCGGCTTTCCATCTTCAATTGCATCATGTGCTTTGGATACGGGGGTAATCAGGATCACAGCAGGCTTGCGGCTGAGGTCCTGTAGTACTTCGACTTTGCCTGACATACTGACATTATTGGAGTGTTTTGCTTTGTGCAGTGCTTCGGCGCGGGCGGCATTGGTGGAAATATCAAAACCCAGCAGTGGGGCGTTTCCTTGTTGGGGAGCAATAAAAGTAATGGGAAAATATTGCTCCTGAAAATTTGCGGGCAGTGGGCTAAACGTTCCTTGAGCATCCTGCATAGTAATAGTAAAACTTGGATTTGTAAGCCGCATTTTTTCTTCAAGTTCAGTGCGTTCTTCTTCGTTTCTGATGTAAGGTACCCACTCGATAGCGCGGATATAAGGGTGATCTATCAATAATTGCTGGGTGAATATATCGAATTCATGCGGGCTGATGGTTTGGGATGCTTGGTAAAAAGATGAAACAGAGCGCCCTAATGATGCTGCGTTTTGTAATGTGCCGGAAATTACTTCAATGCGATCATGGGCGGTGATTTCAAAATTCTGCCTAACCCGCCGTTCTGCGCCTTCTTGTTGTAGCCATGCCAGTAACGATGATGCACATATCCCTACAAGCAGGGTTGCTACCACCAATACATACTCGCCGAGTTTAGATCGCAAGAACACGCAAAGCCCTCTGTTAAAGCTTGTAGTTTAAAGCAAAAAACAAAATGCGCAATAACACTGTAAATTAATAGATGCAAAAACAACTATAAGTTGTATAATCAGCTTAATCCACATAAATTCGATGTGAGCCTATTAGTTAAATGCTTTAATATTTTAATTTATATAACTGATAATTAAGAGTTATTATACATAATGCTGAATTATAATGGTGTTATTTTATACAACCTATTTGCGGTTTTGGCAGGGTGCATAATCGTAACTTTCGTGTTTTGTGTGCTGGCATTAAGGCTGCGTACAAAGCTTAGGCAGCGGCAACGGCATATTCAAACGTTGCTTGCTAAACAAGATGATCGTTTTCGGTTGTTAGCCGATAGTCTGCCGTACATGCTGTGGATGGCAGATAGCGCAGGGCGCTTTACATTTTATAATAAAGCATGGCAGAAATTTTTGCGGTTGGAGGCACAGCAGTTGATTCAGCAAGGGTGGGAACATGCCATGCACCCAGAAGATAAAGCAGAATATCACAGCGCATATGCACAGGCAGTGGCCGAAAAAAGCGAATTTGCATTGGCGTTCCGCTTGCGTAGCTATGATGGAAGCTATCAATGGATGCTGAACACAGGCATTGCTATAACGAATACCGAAGGGCAATGCGAAGGGTATGTTGGCATGTGCAGTGATGTGACAGAGCAGAAGTCGGCACTCGAGCTGGCTGTACAAGAAAAAAGCTTTAGTCAGGCAATGATGAATGCTATTTCCGACCCTATATTTGTGAAAGATCAGCATCACGTTTATCGCGCCGGAAATAATGCATTTTGTGCGTTTATGTGCCTAAAGCAACAAGAAATTATAGGCCATAGCGACAGTGAATTTCACCCCGAAGATGAATTGCAGATTTTTTGGGAAAAAGACAATCAGGTGATTCAGAGCGGTAAGGTGGTGATGAACGAAGAAAAAGTCACGCGTCCCACAGGTGAAATCGTGACCGCTTTTACTACAAAAGCTCCGCTTACGTTGCCCGATGGATCTCCAGGACTTATCGCAATTGTGAGAGATGTTACACAGCACAAAGCGGTAGAAAAAGAGTTGGAGCAACATCGCCATCATTTGCAGGAAATGGTAGACGAGCGTACCAATGATTACCGTAATGCCATGGAGCAAGCCGAGCGAGCAAATGTGGCAAAAACCGAATTTCTTGCCAATATGAGCCATGAACTACGCACCCCAATGCACGCAATTCTAGGTTTTTCGCGCCATGCTAAAAAAACTGCGCAAACCCTGCAAAACGAAAAATTGCTGGCCACCATTACCAATATCGAAATTAGTGGTAAGCGCTTATTGAATTTATTGAATGATGTGTTGGATCTATCAAAGCTTGAAGCAGGGAAAATGCCGTATAATTTTGCCCTTACTGACATGCGGCGGCTAATCGAGCAGGCGGTAAATGAGGTAGAAACTTTGCTGCAAAAAAAGCGTATTGTTACTCAGGTTGCCGTAGCCGAAAAGGCAGACTGTCTTATTGCGGTTGACGAAAATCTCATGATGCAGGTGTTGATTAATTTGCTATCCAATGCCATCAAATTTTCTCCCGAAGAATCTGTCATTAATATCCGTATTGAAACATCCAGGCTATGCAGTAAAGAAAGCCAGTTAGAGGATTGTTTAAAATTGATTTTTGAAGATCAGGGGGTAGGCATACCTGAAAATGAAGCGGAAATGGTATTTGAAAAATTTGCGCAAAGCAGCATCACTAAATCCGGCGCGGGTGGAACAGGGCTAGGCCTGGCTATAACACGCGAAATTATAGAAAATCACCACGGATTAATAACTACAAAAAATAGTAAAAATGGCGGCGCAATATTCATAGTTTTGCTGCCATACAAAAACCATAAGGAGTGCGTTGAATGAGTAAAAAATGTAAGGTTTTGGCCGTTGATGATGAGATATTTAATCTGGCGATTCTTGAAGCCGACTTGGAGGATGCTGGCTTTAATGTGATTACGGCAGAAGATGGTGTGGTGGCGTTTGAAATGCTGGAGCAACATCCCGACATTGACATTGTAGTGCTGGACAGAATGATGCCGCGCATGGATGGCATGGAGGTGCTGAAAAAAATAAAATCCAACACAAAAACCCGTGATATTCCGGTGATTATGCAAACTGCGGCCGCCCAAAGTCAACAAGTGGAAGAAGGCATTCAGGCTGGGGCATATTATTATCTTTCAAAGCCCTATGACGATCAGATGCTGATAGGTATTGTGCGCGCAGCCTTGCATGAATCGCGTAGCTTTATACAAATGCGTGAAGAAGTGCGTAAACATAAAAATGTGCTGGGTTTAATTGAAAAAGCACAATTCCGTTATCGCAGTTTGGAAGAGGCAAAAAACGTGGCGTATTACATTGCCAGTTGCTGTCCTGATTCTGAAGCCACAGTGTTTGGGTTAAGTGAGCTAATGATTAATGCTGTAGAACATGGAAATTTGGGTATTACCTATGCTGAAAAAACCGAATTAGTGCTGGCTGGGAACTGGGAAAAAGAAGTTAAAAGAAGGCTTCAGTTGCCTGAAAATAAAAACAAATATGCAACTCTTGTGTTTGATAGCAGTGACGATGTCATCACCATTGAAATTCGCGATCAAGGCAAGGGATTCGATTGGGAGAAATATATGAATTTCAGCCCAAAACGTATGACTCACCCCCACGGGCGCGGCATTGCAATGGCGAGAAATATGAGTTTTTCCGACATGGAATTTCACGATAATGGTACGCGGGTAGTGTGCAAATTAAGCACGCAGCAAAAGTCTGCCTAGCGCAGATTTGCTTGCGTCAAAGGATGGGCGATGATAAATGATGCGTTAGTATTGAGCGTCATCACCCTGAAAAACAGAGAGTTATTGTGCAATCCGGCGATAATATAGAGGTGGAAATTACCCATATCGCAGGGCTGGGCGATGGTGCGGCAAGCTACCAAAATCTACCGGTATTCGTGCCATTTAGCTGCACAGGTGATGTGCTGAGTGTGATTGTCGAAGAGGTGACGCGCACAGCAATCCGCGCACAAATTGCCGATATTATACGTCCATCGCCCCAGCGACAGTTGCCACCTTGCCCACATTTTGGACAATGTGGTGGGTGTAGTTTGCAGCATCTTTCGGATACAACCTATCACCAGTTTAAGCAATCCATAGCCGAGCATACCGCCAGGCAATTGGGCGCTGACAATGCGGTGGTGCAGCCATTGTTTAGCGCTGGGTCAGCTAGCCGCCGCCGTGCCGATTATAAAGTAGCGGTGAATAAAGGAGTAGTAACAGTTGGTTTTAATGCAGCACGCAGCCACGCTACGGTTGATGCCGCTGATTGTCGGGTTGTTGTGCCCGAAATAGTTGAAGAAATTGCCCATTTTAAAGCCTTGTTATCCACGTTCAAGAAACCATCGCTGGTGAGTGCGATTGAACTTACACTTGCTGATAACGGCTTGGATATTGTTATTGAATGTAAAAATAAACTCAAACCTGCCGATGCCGAGTTGCTGCAAAACCACCTCATGCGCGACA
The DNA here is from genome assembly GCA_022450665.1 of Alphaproteobacteria bacterium. GTDB lineage: Bacteria > Pseudomonadota > Alphaproteobacteria > Rickettsiales > VGDC01 > JAKUPQ01. The sequence goes on from JAKUPQ010000006.1 coordinate 39,018, forward strand.
GCATTGTGCGCTGTGGTTTGAAAGTTTCGGAAACTGCGTATACCATTATAAAGTCTGGCGAACCTCAATTGCACAAAGCAGGTACTTATATTGAATTGCCATTCAAAAGCTTTTTGCAAGCAACCAAAATCTCTGAAGAATATATGGTTGATGCTGTGCTGAGCGCTTGTAGGGATGCTAACAAAGTCGCGGATTTATATAGTGGTTGTGGCACATTCAGTCTGCCATTGGCGCAAGCTGGCCACAACGTGGTGGCATATGAGGGGAATGACGATGCGGTACGTGCGCTTTTTAATGCCGCACAACGTAGCAATTATGCCCCAAACGTTATCTCCCATTGCCGTGATTTAATGGCCAAACCTGTCACTGATGCAGAGCTGGAATCCATAGATGCAGTGGTGATTAATCCGCCACGTAACGGGGCGCAGCCGCAATGCCGCCAACTGGCGCAAAGTGATGTGGTAGATATTGTTATGGTATCGTGCAATCCTGCTACTTTTGTACGAGATGGCAAAGCCCTGATTGCAGGCGGTTATATGCTGGATAAACTAATACCCATCGACCAATTTACATGGTCGGCGCATTTAGAGTTGATCGGGGTTTTTACGCGAAATTCACAATAAGCCTAGCCAAGGGGCAAAAAATCCTTTATAGAGAGCGCCGTAATCCCATAGAGAGCGTTATTAGCAGTGCAATGCGCTGTGCGAAGCTGTTTCGCAACTACGCCCATGGCGCCAAAGCGCAAAGGAAGCCCAAATGACCGAATTACGTAATATTGCCATTATTGCCCACGTAGATCATGGAAAAACTACCATGATTGACCAAATGCTGCGCCAAAGCGGAACGTTCCGCGATAACCAGCAAGTGGCAGAACGCGTGATGGATTCCAACGATCTGGAAAAAGAACGCGGCATTACTATTTTGGCAAAATGCACCTCTCTGGCATGGAAAGACACTAAAATCAATATCATAGATACTCCCGGCCACGCCGATTTTGGCGGTGAAGTAGAGCGTGTACTAAGCATGGTAGACGGCGTGTTGTTGCTGGTAGATGCCGCTGAAGGCCCTATGCCGCAAACAAAATTTGTACTCACCAAGGCGCTGGCGCTAGGTTTACAGCCAATTGTGGTGATCAATAAAATTGACCGTGGCGATGGCCGCCCTGAAGAAGTGCTGGACGAAATTTTTGATTTGTTTGTGGCGCTGGATGCGAATGAAGATCAATTAGACTTTCCTGTAATGTACGCGGTTGGCCGTGATGGTTGGGCGGTACATGACCTGGAAGAGCCAAAAGAAAACCTTCATGGGTTATTCGAGCTGATTTTGCAACATGTGCCCAAGCCACAAGTGGATTTAGATGCGCCGTTTAGCATGTTGGCAACCATTCTTACCGCCGATAACTTTTTGGGGCGTATTCTTACCGGAAAAGCCTATAGCGGACGTGCTAAGCTCAATATGCCCGCAAAAGCCCTGCGTTTAGATGGCACTGTGGCCGAGCAAGGCAAGCTAACTAAGCTGATGACCTTTAATGGCATTGAGCGCGTTGTTACCGAAGAAGTTATTGCGGGTGACATTATTGCCATTGCAGGGCTGGAAGAAGCCAGCGTGGCCGATACTATCTGTGCGCTGGAAGTTAATACGCCGCTGGAATCACAACCGATTGATCCACCAACCATTGCAATTACCATTGGTGTGAATGATTCGCCTTATGCCGGTACCGAAGGCAGTAAAGTGACCTCGCGCATGATTCGTGATCGTCTATACAAAGAAGCCGAAAGTAACGTGGCAATCCGTATTTCAGAAACAGAGAATAAAGATGCTTATGAAGTGGGTGGACGCGGTGAATTGCAGCTGGGCGTACTTATTGAGAATATGCGCCGCGAAGGCTATGAGCTTTCGGTGAGTCGCCCACGCGTATTGCTGAAAAAAGATGACGATGGCAATGTGATTGAGCCAGTCGAAGAAGTGCAGATTGATGTAGATGAAGAATATAGCGGCGTAATTGTAGAAAAATTATCGCAGCGCAAAGGCGAACTCACTGATATGCGCCAAGCTGGCGGCGGCAAAGTGCGTATACGTTTGCTTGTGCCTTCACGCGGCTTGATAGGTTATCATGGAGAATTCATGACCGACACCCGTGGAACAGGCGTGTTAAGCCATGTTTTCCATTCTTATGAGCCCTATAAAGGCAATATTACAGGTCGCCGCAGCGGTGTGCTTATTTCTATGGAGCAGGGGGTTGCCGTTGCCTATGCACTATGGAATCTGGAAGATCGTGGATTTTTGTTTATTCCTGGTCAAACCAAAGTTTATAACGGCATGATTATTGGCCAGCATAGTCGTGAAAACGATTTGGAAGTAAACCCGCTTAAAGCGAAGCAACTCACCAATATGCGCGCCTCTGGCAAAGACGAAGCGGTGAAACTGACGCCACACCGTGAACTTACCTTGGAACAAGCGATTTCGTATATCAACGATGACGAGTTGCTGGAAGTTACTCCGCAATCTATTCGTTTGCGCAAGCGCTATTTATGCCCACATGAGCGCAAGCGCAATGCACGCGCTGCCGCAAATGCATAAGGCATAATTCGCTTAGTTGCAGGTTTTGCGGAAGCTGCCATCCAGTTCTCGATGCTTTAGCACACCAATAAACCCAAGTTTTTTTGCATGGGCGCACATGGCTTTATGCGAAGTTTTGTTGTCGGTATATTCCACCATATATACCGGCTTACCCAAAGCGGCAAAGGGGCGCATGTCTTCGCACCAACCTTGGTCGAAGCAGCTTTCCGTAAGCGCCCAGTCGTAATTATTGGCTAGGCGTTCAGCAAACTCTGGTGCATTTTTGAGGCCTATTGCCAAGCCCTTAGTATGTGCTGTATTGGCAAGCCAATAGAGAAATTTGAGTTGATCATTTTCAGTCAAATCAAACCCAGTTGAGGTTTGATAGCCATCGAGATTATCCGGATCTATACCCAGAAATCCTTTTGCTTTACACATATCCATGCGCTTGCTGATGATTGGACCAATCAGATCAATTCGCCGGATATCAAGCCAATGCTCTCCCTCCCAACCCTCATAGGCCTTACCCACAACTTGTGCTGGAAAATCTGCAATATCGGGGCGCCAATTTTCTGTTGCGCCAGCATTGATATAGCAAACGGGATATACCCCTTTGGCAAGCAACGTGGCGACCAGTTCGGCGCTGGTATCAAAGCCATCAAGGTTCAGTACCTGAACTGGCGCGGTGCCATCAATTTTGCCAGTATATTGCAAATCTATGGTGCCATTAACGGGCGGTGTAATATAGGGCTGCGTGCGTGGATCGCTCGCCCATTCCATCGCCCATGCTAATGTTGGAAGCGCTATCAATAGTGCCATGAGTGCTGGTCTCATTACTCATTCCTCAAAACGGTGATGGGGCGCATACGAAATATCTGGCGGTTGCCCACATACCCCACCAGCCAGATTACCCCAATACATGCCAGTGCCGTAACCAGCAGCACATGGGGCATAAAATAAAAGTCATTTTCGCCCGGAAAGCGTTGCAAGGTAAGCCAGGCACAAAACGTGCCGGTTGCTGCGGCAATGCATACGGTAATCACCGCCAGCAGCATCCATTCGGTGGTATAAGCTTTGAGAATATCGCGCCGCCGTGCGCCCAGTACTTTCAGTACCGCCGTGTCATAGAGCCGATAGCCCAGCATGGCCGAAAGGGCACTGGATAACACCAGCAAACCCGCCAATAGACTAATCAGTACAGTAATTGTAAGGGCGTTGGAAATATGCTCAAGAATTTCTTTTACCCGCGCCACCGCTTCGGTTGTGCGAATGGTAGTGACGTTGGGAAATTGTTCAGAAAGGTGGCGAATGGTTTGCGAGACAGACTTGCTGCTCGTATTTAAAAAAGCGGTAGCAAGATAGGTCTGCGGAAAATCACTAATCACGTTGGGGGACAACATCAGAGCAAAATTAAGCTGAAAAGTCGAATAATCCATTCGCCGCGCACTGGTGACAGTGGCGATAATGCGCTCGCCCAGAATATCCAGCGTTATGGTATCTCCTAGCGCGATGCCCATGCCGTCAATAAATCGTTCATCCACCGACACTTGGGGTGTGCCGTCATAATCTTCCGGCCACCATTTGCCTTGCACGATATTGGCATTTTCGGGCGGGATGGAGCTATAGCTCAATCCACGATCTCCGCGCACTGCCCAACGTACATCTTCTTTAACGTCATCAGGGGTAATGGGCTGTTCGTTAATTGCCACAATCCGACCGCGCACCATGGGATACATCATTATATTCTGCGCGCCATCCCGTGATTTTAGGGTGCTACGTAAGGCGGCGGTCTGGTCGGGTTGGATATCTATCATAAACAAGGTAGGCGCTTCGGTTTCGGCTACTTTGGTGATTTTGCTTTGGAAATTGGCTTCGGTTAGGGTGAGAGCGATTAGTACTGTAAGACTCACGCCAATGGCTAACATTACGGTGCCTGTTGTGTTGCCAGTGCGGTGCAAATTGCCCAGAGCCAGCCGCAGCCATGGTTGCCGTACTTTTGTACGCTTTGCACCAAATCGCACTAGCCATGCAGCGGTGGTGAACAAAATAAACGATACAAGGGTTGCGCCAATAAACCCAAGCACAAATCTAATGTCATTAGCGGTAAATAATAATGTGCATATTAGCAACGCGGTAAAGGCCGCACCGCCCAGCCATACCCAGCGCGAATGGGAAAGCTGCACAAATTCAACGCCTCCACGGAATAATAGCGAAGGTCTGATGTTCAAAGCACCAATCAATGCCGGAAGTGAAAATAAATAGGCGATGAGCAGGCCATACCAAGCCGCCAACGCAGCGGCCTTCACACTGAACGTCCACACACTGTCCACCGGAAAAAAGCCGCTGGCAAGAGTGAGTAGTACCGCTGCTATCAATGTAGACAACGCTACGCCAATGGCGCTTCCCGCAAGGGTGAGCAAGCCAATTACCAATGCATATATGCGTAAAACCTTAGCTCTACTCGCGCCCATAATTTTCATTACGGCAATGGTTTCTGCTTTTTGTGTCATGTAGGCACGTACTGAGCTGCCAATGCCAATGCCGCCAATTAAAAATGTTGCTAAGCCTGAAAGCGTGAGGAAAAGCGCCAATTGATCAACAAAACGCTCAACGGAGCGGTTGCCATCTGTGCCGGTTTTAATTCGCCACGGCATATCAGGAAAAGTAGCGGTAATTTCATTTTCTACATTGGCAGGGCTAATCTTATCAAACAATGACACCCGATAATTATTTTCGCTCAGGCTGTAGCCCTTTGTGAGGCCGCTGCGCTCAAGCGCATTATGCGTCATCATTACGCGAGGGCCAAAACTGAAAAGCTGCACCACACGATCAGGTTCACGCTCGATGGTGGCACCAATAATATATTCTGCCTGACCCAGTTTAATGGTGGCGCCAAGAGCGATATTCAATTGTTCCAGCAAAGAAGCATCTACCGCAACATGTGTGTCATTTAGCGGCTTACCCTGTAAAATCAAATCACCCACTAATGGGTATGCGCTGTCTATGGCCTTTACTTCTACAACTAAAGGGCTTTGTTCGCCAATACGCAGCATAGATCGGGTAGTAGTAATATGAGATATCTTGCCAAGTTTTTGCAAATAGGCTACATGCTCCGGCGCAAAGTTATAACTGCGCAAGCCAATATCTATGTCGCCGCCCAAAAGTGCAGATGCTTCTTCGGCCAAGGATGTCTCTACAGTATCGCTGATGGTATTGATGGTTGTGATGACACATACACCTAAAATCAGGCAGGCTAAAAATGTAGCAAAATGCCGCCATCCCTGACGCAATTCGCACAAGGCCATGCGCAAAACCGGCGAAGCATTAGTCATATGCCGCCTCGTGCAGTTGCCCGTCTTGCATGATAAGCTGGCGGTTTGTGCGGTTGGCGAGATTGGCATCATGGGTAATCAGCACGAGTGTAGTGCCGTGTTGTTTTTGCAGATCAAACAACAAATCCATAATGCGTCCACTGGTTTCGCTGTCGAGATTACCGGTTGGTTCATCAGCCAATAGCAAGCTTGGGCGCATGACAGTTGCCCGCGCTAATGCCACACGCTGTTGCTCACCCCCGGATAATTGTGAAGGATAATGGTGCAGCCGTTTTTGCAATCCAATCGCCTCAAGCGCTTCGGCTGCATGTTGCTGTGCGTGTTTATCGCCTGCAAATTCCAGCCCTACAGCAACATTTTCCAAAGCTGACATGGTGGGTATAAGGTGAAAATTCTGGAATACCACGCCAATATGTTTTTGCCGGAACGCTGCAAGCTGGTCTTCGTCCATGGTGCTAATATTGGTGCCTTCAACGATAATATCGCCACTGCTAGCGCTTTCTACACCGGCGATTACCATCATAAGCGATGTTTTGCCAGAGCCGGATGCGCCCACAATACTAATTGTTTCGCGGGATTTTACTTCTAAGTTGATATTATGTAATATGGAAACATCGCCATCCGGCCCGGGTAGGGTCAAGTTTACATCAGACAAGGAGAGTGCCATGGTCGCGGCCATACGTCATACCATTTTGTTTGTGGTGTTAATTATTTGCACAGTATCCCCCACACAAGCATTAGCTACAAGCAAGATTTTAATTTTTGGTGACAGCCTGTCATCCGGATACCGTTTGAAAGCCCATGAGGCATTGCCAGCGGTCGTAGAGCACCAATTGCTGGAAATGGGGCATGATATAAAAGTGATCAATGGCGGCGTTACAGGAGAAACCACTACAGGCGGAGCATCCAGACTTAAATGGTCACTCGATAAATACCAGCCTGACATTGTCATGATAGCATTGGGCGGTAATGATATGTTACGTGGTATCTCACCTAAAGTAGTGCGGAAGAATATCGATGCGATGCTGGCAATGCTTCAAGAGCGCGGCATAAAAACTATTTTAATGGCGGTAAAGGTTCCTCCTCATCACGACCCGACCTATACGCATGATTTCAATAGCATTTTCCCTAATCTTGCCGAACGATATGGCGTTGCGCTCTATCCTTTCTTTTTAGAAGCGATTTACGCGCATAAAGACTACATGCTCAATGACGGTATTCACCCTAATGCCCAAGGGGTTAAATATATCGCGGGTTATTTAGCAGGATATCTGGCCGATACGGGGTGGCTATAACTTAATTTTAGAGCATTGGCAGGCGTAAAACCCGCTCTGACTATAGTTTGCTGTATATAAACGATTTTTTAATAAAATAATGTTCTAATATATCAGGCGACTCTGTTTTTAGGGTTGTAGAGAGTGAATGGAACATTATGGAAATAACTAATGATAATTCACATGCGGCATCTACTTCATATAAAGGTTTGATGGGTGCAATCATTGGTGTGCTGCTGCTGTCATGGGTGGCATCAATTCCCGTCACAGGGAATATGGAATGGTACTCCCAATTGTTAAAGCCTGACTATACACCCCCGTCCTGGACATTTGGTGTAGTCTGGCCAATATTATATATTATGATGACGGTGGCTGCATGGTTGGTTTATAACATGCGCGCCATAAAATCCGAAAGTGTCGAAGAGGCGCTTGCGGTGTTTTGCTTTCAGTTAATCATCAATTTACTATGGACACCGTTCTTTTTCGGGACGCAATCACCATGGCTAGGCCTTATGTGGATTGGGTTAATGTGGTTTGTGGTTGGGCTAACTATTGTTGCATTCTTTTCTGTTCGCCCTTTAGCGGGTTGGTTGTTCATTCCATATTTCGCGTGGGTTAGCTACGCCTTCATATTGAATTACAGTATATGGACGCTTAACGGTGGATGATGAAACGTGTTTATATATCCTTAACGAATAATGCCGTTTCGGCATACTGCGTGCTGAGTACGACTTCGATACAGTGAGATAGTTACATGAATAATGGAATTATAACTTACTGATTTGGAGATTGTTATGCTTAGCTGGGCTCTCACATTTTTTGTTTTGGCAATTATTGCCGCAGTATTTGGTTTTGGCGGTATTGCAGGAACGCTTGCAACCGTTGCTAAATTCTTGGCTATTTTGTTCGTTGTACTGTTTGTAGTTGCTTTGATTGCAAACATGATAACCGGAAGAAAAACCAACCTGCCAGTATAAAACTACACAGGTATGAATGAAAAAGGAGGCTTCGGCCTCCTTTTTTTTATGTAAAAAATATGCTAGAAACAAAAACACAACTTCTATTGGAAAAAGTTGTGTGAGTGAATTGCGCTAAAATTTATTAATGATTTAATTTTTTACTGACTCATTCAAACATTCATATAGCTCTTCCATCATAAATGGTTTGGTAACATATCCGTTTGCACCAAATTCGATGGCTTTGTTGCGCGTATAAGTGTCGTTGCGTACGGTGAGTACGATTATGGTGATGTTTTTGTTGTGATGCATAGCGCGTAGGGCAGGGAGAAGGTCGAGCCCGTCTTTGTCCGGCAAACCTAAATCCAATATAACCACATCCGGCTTAACGGTTTCAAAGAGCTTAATCCCCATATCTGCAGTGGGAGCTTCGTGTATGCGCGCACCTACGCCCCCGAACGATACGTTTAAAAACGTGCGTATTCCCGGGCTGTCATCTATAACCAAAATGTCGCGTTGGTCAAAAAACATGGTTTTCCTGAGGCGTCGCCCTGAGTTGATAAATTACGATTTGTTCTTACGCATAAAGGGCGCAGAACGAAGATTTTGTAGTAATGTACCTACCTCTTTGCGGGTAGTGCTTAATGCACCGGCTGTAGCCATATTTTTGCCCTCAGCATCAGATGTATTAACAATCTCTGTTTGCATACGCTGTTCTTCCATAGTCGCTTCTGCAAGTTTGCTGTGAATTGTTCGCAGCATCATCATTGCATGATCGTCTAGAGTTTCTTCAACGTCTGCGTTGTTATTTACTAAATGTTCAATCCATTCAGCCAGCCATTCGAGTTCGTGGTCAAGCTCTTGCTCTCCTGCTGCAGCGTGTTGTACATCTAAAAGGTGATGTAGCTGGTTTAGCAAAGCATCTACTTGTTTCGGCGTATCGATGATTTTATTTGTCTCGTACATCCGTTCCTCCACTCTAAGGTGTGTATTATAGAGTACGCTAGAAAATGTTATTTATATGTTGGCGTGACAGAGCAATTGCATAAATAAGCTATAAAATTGTTAACTATTGGAAATATCCCTAAAGAATAATTGCTACCATATTTACTAGTTTTTGATAATTGCTCTGCCCATGTCGCATGGCGCATTGACTGTGGGCATGACATGGTAGGGACAAGTGTGGTCGTTTGCAGTTTGCATCAGCCACACTGCTACAACACAACACAGACTGGAGTACATGCAATGAATAGAGACATTTTTGAAGGCAATTGGAAACAGCTGAAAGGTGAGATTCAGCGCCAATGGGGCAAGCTTACCAATGATGAAATTGATGAAGTTGAGGGAAACCGAATGAAACTGGTTGGACTCATACAAGAACGTTACGGCGTGGCTAAGGATGAAGCAGAGGAGCAGCTTCGTGCATGGGAAGATCGTCACGCAGCGTAACGTCGTTTCCCGGCGGGGTTCGCCCCGCCGGGAGCGTATAAAATAAATAATGCATATTGCTTCAAACATGCATTGAATCAACAAAGAGAGGTTTGTTATGTTTAACCCATCGATGAAGAAAAATTCTTTTAGTGCCGCCCTACTAGCAGGTGTTGCCGGCGCAGTTATTACTAGCTCAGCGGCATTTGCTGCACCTTCACAGCAAGGCACAGCACTTGAGCCTCAGGCATTGCCTGCCCATGTACATCAGGAATATACATACACCCGCACCGAGCGTGTGGTGCCGCATGTAGATAGCTCTGCCATGTATAATCACGATGCGGATACTGCCACTATGGTAGATCGCGATTATAGTGCGCCGGATCAGGCACATCGCAGCAAAAATGTAAATAACCCCAATAACATTGCTTATTTAAGTGGTGGCGTTGGTGCAGATGAGCAAGCCCGTCTAGAAGCCGCTCAGTCACAATATCCTGTAAAAATGGTATTTTCTAATACTAACGGTGCTTATGTGTCCAATGTAGATGTCACGGTGATGAACGCCTCTGGCGAAACCGTATTGGGTATGCAGACAGATGGACCAATTTTATTGTTAGATCTTGAGCCTGGCAAATATACCGTTAAAGCCAATGATCATGGTCAGGAAAAAACACAGCATATCAAAGTTTCTGATGCCAGTAAGAGTTACACAGTGCGCTTTCAGGCAACTGGCCCTCAGGACTACAGTATGAATGACGAGTAATACATATATTATTCGCATACAAATTACCCGCATCACGCGCCGCGGGTAGGCAGGGGGCATGTTGCATTGCAACTTCCCCCTGCTTTTTTATAAGAGATTCACAGGAGAATAACATGAAAACGTCGCAACATACGGCTCAATGGAATAGCATTAGCAAATCATATCCTACGGTGGATGAAACATTACACGGCTTGCCATCCGAAAATGTGCCGCACCGTGATGAAGGTAAGCATATTAATTTCACAGGCATTATATCGGTGCCAAGCGGTAAGATTGCGCCACAAACGGGGTTTTATGCACTTAAAGGCCCCCGTAATACGCAGATTCATATGGAACAGGGCGAGCGCGCACCATTTGACGATGGTAGCGGCTTATGGATTCTGATGAGTGAGAAAAAGGAGAACGCCGACCACAGGCCCACCAATAAAGAGCTCATTGACGAGGAAAAGGAAATCCAGAAAGAAGAGCAGAAGCATTGGGATGATTCTGTAGACGATACTTTTCCGGCAAGCGATCCTATCACTAAATACTAATGTATTTATGCGAAGCTGTTAGAAACCCCGTTGCAATCGGTGCAACGGGGTTTTTTTAGTGAGCGTTGTATAAGGATGCGTGAGCGCAGAGATGTGACAGAGATGGGGCAGAAATGTGGCTGAGGAAGCATGCATAAGCTGAGGTGCTATAATGTGGGGCATGGGGAGATATATTGACACGTACTACAATAAAGTCGCTAGGTTGGTTGATACGAAGTTGCATATTCCTAAATGCCTTCCGTTATCACGAGCGATAATGCGAGCTATAATGTAACGCATAAAAAAGGGGCTGCCGGAGCAGCCCCTTTTCGTATAAGCAGTAATTACTTATTATTGTGCGTCGGAAACCACGAGAACTTTCGCGCTTTCGATTTCGCGGCCAAAGCCGAGTAGTTCGCTTTTAACATTACCATTAACATTCACAGTATCGCCAGGTTGAACATTAACGTTCGAGGCGGTATGTACGTCGATGGTTTTGCCTTCAGAATCACGCAGGGTGAAGCTGTTTTCATTGTCAACTTTAGCAACAATACCATTCAACTCAACCATGCCTTTTTTCGGCAGGCTTTTGATGGTGCTGCCCATCAAAGCTTCAGAAGCTTTGTTGGTGGTTGCATCTGCATGCGCCATAACGCGTTTGCCAGCAGCGTCTGCTTTTGCAGTTGCTTCTTTAGCGGTCATCTCGCCAGCATCTGCAATTTTAGAAGCATCCGCCTCTACGTCCACATCCATTTCATAGGCAGCAGTGTTTTTTCCTTTGGTGTTGTTTTTGGCGTTACGTGGGGTTTCTGCATTAGCTTGCAGTGTGGTTTGTGCAGAAGCATCGCCTGCATCAGCAACTTTATCCACGTCAGCATCGGCATCTACATCGAGATCAAAGGCAGCAGTTTTTTTGCTGTCTGTGTTGTCGCGTGCAGCTTTAGGTGACTTGGTGTTATCTTCGTTTTTCATGGCAACACGAGCTTTGGTGTTGTTGTCAAGCGCTGCACCATTGGTTACTGCAGCCAAAGAGCCAGTTGCAGTTTCGGTAACAGATGCCATGGTATCACCTAAAGCGTCGGTAACAGATACAGAAGCGTTTTTAATTTCTTCGCCCATACCAGCTATTTCTGCGGTTTTATCACCTTTTACAGAAACCATGTCGCCAACATTGGCTTCATAATTGGCAGAGGTGTGTACATCAATGGTGTCACCAGAGGTGTCACGCAAGATAAATGTGTCGTTATCAACAACTCTGTCAACGGTACCCATTAAGCTAACAGCGCCTTTTTCTGGAAGGCTGTCAATGGTGGCTTCGGTGCTGACTTCTACATTGGCTGCATAAGCGGAAGTAGAAATAAGTAGCGCTGCAGTTAGTGCAGTAATTGTCATTGTAGGACGCATGAGTATTCTCCTTAATTATTATAAAACAGCCCAGCGATCTGGTTGTGTGATGTAAGTGATCACATGGGACTGTGCAAGTTTTACCCTTAGCTAGCTAAAGATACGATGTGTATATGAGGGGCGTTGCTATAAAAAAGAAATAAGTATTAACATAAAATTATGCTGGAAGCGTAAAGAAAAAATTAATTATTCTGTGCCAATATGAGAAAACATTAGTTAATCATTTGCAGGAGTAGTTGAGATGGGTTTCTTCAATAAGCGGGCGGATAATGATGTATTTTCTATGGATAATAAGGCTCTCGATGCGGTTTACGAGCTGCTTTGCAAAGATAATCTTTATATGGGTCGCAAGGGATTTGATAGTGTAGAGATAAATAATGACGCAATTCTTGTTAATAATTGGGGTTTTGATGAAGTGGAAGTAGAGCGTAAACAGCAACACGCTATTTCTACCTTGGTTGGGTGTGGTTTGATTGTTGATGACCATGGTTTCATGAAAGACAATGAATTGATGGGTTGCTACGAGGGGCTTGTATCCATCCCTCTAGCTGATAATGGCGGTGCAGCTATCATTGCACAAGTGGTAGAGTCGTATGCAGACTTTATGATACCTGCCGATTTGTATGTTGTAGAAGACGATCCATCGAACCCTATGCGAGGGCAGGCATGAGCACTATACGCGTCCGCCCTACATCTATTGCAAAACATTACGGTAATATCATGCCAACCAAGTTGCATGTACTGGTTATAGAAGATAATAGCATCAGCCAGATGATCACTATGGCTATGTTACGCGAGCTTGGCATTACAGCCAGCATTGCCAGTGATCTCGCGCAAGCACGATTATTGCTATTGGAAGAAGAATTTAACGCTATAATGATGGATGCACAATTACCCGACGGTAATGGTTTGGATTTAACACGCGAATATATTGAACAAGGCGGCAAGTTGCCTGTGATTGCGCTAACCGGCACTCCAAAGCTATCTGAGTATTATCAGGAATGTATGCAAGCTGGCATGGCTGATTATCTGGAAAAGCCTTACACGCTAAAGCAGCTGCATGAGTCGTTGCTGTTTCACACCTCTAAATCATAAGTTGTTTTAAGAAATTTTTTGGTTTCGGCATTGGGGTGTTCACCAAAGCAGGAAGCAATCACCGTTCCATAATCTTCCAGCTCTAATATATCGCCTTGTGGGTTGCGTACGCGCTCTATAAAGGCGTTTTCCTTTTCCACATCCACCAACAAAAAATAATATGCGCTGCGGCCATTAATATCCGTAGCACTTAGTTTATGAATTAAATGGCCACGTTTGCCAATTAATCGCTGGGTATGTTTGCCTGGCGGAAGCGCTGAGGACATATCATAATCCGGGATATCTTGCGGGCTGCGGTGATAAGCGCCCATGATGCTTGATCGCATCAAAAACAATGGTTTCCGGGCGTCTCACTGTTACTTCGGATGAAGGATTTTCAGGATTAGAATCTGGGATCATGTCTTTAGAATTATTGGAGGCTGTCATAAACAATCCTCTGTTTTTAGCGAAAATACATTATGTAATTTCTTGAATCTAACTGCATTATACTAATAAAATGCTTCAGTATCAAACTGCAGCGCAACATAAAAGCAATGTTTTTTGCAGCGAGGGGTTCGTCACTTAGTTTTGTATAAACCTATGTACATGTTACACAACACATTAACAACACACTTTACGAAAGAAAAAGCTATGAAATCTCCATTGCTCAAAGCCCTGATAATTGGTGCCGCACTCTCATTTTCGCACAATGCCTTTGCAGAGCCAGGTCACGATATGGATGGCAGTCGCTGGGAAGAAATGAAAAATCTTACCCCCGCAGAACGCGAAGCAAAACATAAAGAAATGCGTGCCAAATGGGAAGGCATGTCCGAAGCCGAACGCGAAGCATTCAAAGCCGAGCGCAAAGCCAAATGGGATGCGCTGTCAAAAGAGGAAAAGGTGAATCTTATCGAAGAGCGCCGTAAAGCGATGAAAGAGCGCCACGATGAAAAATGGGAATCTATGACGGCAGATGAAAAAATCCAGTTTACGGAAGAGCGTATGAAGCGTAAACATAAGGGTAGAAAACATCACGGAGATGAAAAGCGTCCGCCACGTGGAGAACGTGATTAAGCTCTGTAGCGATAGAATAAAAATAATACGGAGCACTATATTATGAATAAGGCGTTCGATTCCCTCAACGATGAAGAGCTAATGTTATTGATTGGTGAAGGGAATGCGAACGCCTTTTCTACACTTGTGAAGCGCCATACCAGCCGTTTTTATGCGGCAGCGTTTCGTGTGGTGCTGGCAAAAGAAGACGCAGAAGATGTAGTGCAAGAGGCGTTTACCAAATTGTGGAATGGCAAGGCCAGCTGGCAAGAAGATCGCGGCGCGAGGTTTACAACATGGTTTTATCGCATTGTAACCAATCAGGCGATGGATCATGTAGGTAAGCGTAACCGCCAGCGTGGGACAATGCTAAACGAAAACCTGCCATCGTCGGATCCCAATGCGGAGGATATTGCCAATAAACGCGAGCAGGGCAGTGCTATAAATGCAGCCTTAGCCGAGCTGCCAGAGCGCCAGCGCACTGCAGTGATGTTATTTTATAATGAAGAGTTAAGCCAAAAAGAGGCGGCAGAGGTAATGGGGGTAACCCCCAAAGCTGTGGAATCGCTGATTGGAAGAGCAAAAGAAGCGTTGCGCGAAAGGATGCGGGTTTATGCATAATATAGATCAAGATATAAAAGATATGTTGTCACAGGTAGATGTTCCAGAACACAGCCCCGATTTGTCAGAACGCATTATTGCAAAAGCCATGGCCAGTAAGCCCGCAATGCAGCATTATGCGTCGTCGCAAGATGCGATGCCAATGCAAGCAGCAGCCAATGACCTTTCATGGTGGGGAAAAATGCGCGCTCATCACGGGCAGAAAATGGCGGTTGCGGCAGCGCTGGCGGCAATTTCAATTATCATATTCGACCCAGCCGGTAGAATGACAGAACGTTATCTGGCCAATCAAAAAATTGCTGAAGCGGAGCGTTACACGGTGGATGGTATTCCGCTTTTAGCCGATATCAGTCTGTTAGAAGAAACCGACCTTTACATGGAAGAGGTGGTGGTATTTTCGGATAACAGTTAAAAGTTTTTGGTTACGTTTCTTTTTTCATTTGTTGACTATGTTGCCATGCCATCAGTCCGGTACCACCGAGTGCGAGGGCAAATCCTGGAATGTGAATCCATTCAAAAGATTCATCAAGCAGCCAATAAGATAGAAATAATGCCGAAATAGGCATAATTGCCATAAAGCCCGCGGCAATATGTCCGGGCACTTTTTGCACACCGCTATACCATAATACCGATCCGAGTGCCATGGTGCCAATGCCCCACCATGCCACGGCAGCCCAATCCTCCATTTGCACTTTGTTCCACTGCATGTTCGACCAGTCGTATATTGCTAATGGAATGAATAGCGCGCCTGCTAATAATGCGGCCAGACAACCCAACGAAAGAGGGCTTATTTCTTCTGTAGCTTTTTTGCCAAGCAGTGTATATCCCGCTTCACAACATATGGCAGCAAAAACCAGAGCAGAACCAATGAACGTTTGCGAATCCATTTTCAGGCCTTGTTTTCCTGTTCCAATCTGAATGACCAACACTCCAGAAACCCCGATGAGTAAGGCAATTATTTTGCGAGGGTGCAGTGATTCGCGTAAAAATATCACGGCGGCTATTGCCGTTACAGCGGGGGTAAGGCTCATAATCACGCTACCTGCAACGCCGCTTATCATCTGCATTCCATACAACATTAATACAGAAAACCCAATATTTCCCACTAAGGCCACACCCAATACTCTGAGCCACAATGCTTTAGGAAGCTTGTAGAAGTTTGGATTATGATAAAAAGCAAAAGGAAGTAGCACCATGCCCGCAAGCCACATGCGTATGGTTGATGCAACAAGTGGACTAAAGTTTTCCCCTACCAATTTGCTAACAGGTGTTGCACTGCCAAAGAATGTCATCCCCGCGAGCAAGAAAACAAAGGCATACCACGATTTGCTTTGTGAGCTTTCCATGTGTGAAATAAAAACCAACAGTAATAAAAATGCTATAAGACAAAAAAAACCGCCTCTATATGAGGCGGCACTTTTTTAAAAACGTGTGTTGAGTACGTATAATTAGTAACTGCTTGATTTTGCATTTACTTCGCCATACGGCACCCAGATATTCTTCACCTGTGTTGCGTGCCGCAAGAATTCTTGTCCTTCGGATTGTGTACGATTATACCAATCGCGCTGTTTTCCATAGTTGCAGAAGCTGCGTTTAAGGTTGCCGGTAGAATGTTCTTCTACAAGGGCGCTGCCATCCGCTTGGGGGCCAAAATACCATACTGCATCGACATTATCATGTTCGGCAAGGGTTTTGGCCAGCACATCTCGCTGTCCTGTTATAATATTAATCACGCCCGCTGGCAAGTCTGATGTGTCAAGAATCTGATAAAAATCAGTTGCTGCAAGGGGAAAGCGCTCTGAGGGAACTGCTAACACGGTATTTCCCATTGCAATAGCAGGGGCAATTAGCGAGATAAAACCAAGCAACGGCGCTTCATCAGGACAGAGAATACCAATCACGCCTACGGCTTCATTAAGCGCAAGAGTGATGTTACGAAGCGGGGCTGCATGAACAGCGCCATCGTATTTATCTGCCCATGCGGCATAGGTAAACAGCCGCTCTATACTAGTTTGCACTTCTTTTTGCGCTTCTTTGTCCGTGCATCCGGTCATGCTACGGATACGGTTGGCGAATTCATCGGCACGCGCGCTCAGGTTTTCGGCGATATAATATAATATTTGTGCCTTATTGTGCTGTGTAGCGCCAGCCCAGCCAGAAGCTTTGCGTGCGGCTTCTACGGCGTTGCGGATGTCTTTGCGATTGCCATCGCCCACTTCGCCCAGCAAAATTCCGTCATGCGCCAGCACTTTACGACAGACTTCGCCATCGGGGCGGGTTTGCTTGCCGCCAACATATAGCTTGGCAGTGCGGTCTATGCTGGTAACGCCTTCGGGAAGGCGAGCAGATGGTAGCTTTTCAGCTTTTGCGTAGTTTGGCAAATCGCGCATAAATTTAGGCTTTAAATACGCATACATGCCTTCTTTACCGCCTTCGCGTCCAAAGCCGGATTCTTTGACGCCACCAAACCCACATGCCGCGTCAAATTGGTTGGTGGTATTTACCCACACCACGCCGCATTTCAGCTTAGGAACAATATCCAGCGCAAGATTCAGGTTTTCACTCCACAGTGAAGCTGCCAGCCCATAGCGGCTGTTATTGGCAATATCCAGTGCTTCATCAGATGTGCGGAAGGTCATTGCTACAATGACAGGGCCAAAAATTTCTTCCTGCGCTAATGTGGCGGTTGGAGTAACATTGGTAAATAACGCGGGTGCTACAAAACAGCCATTATCCGGGCAATCCCAGCTTGGCTGATACAGTATTCCGCCTTCTTTGACCCCAATATCAATCATGCGCTGGATGTTTTCCATCTGGCTTTTATCTACCACCGCACCAATATCTGTACATTTATCAAGCGGATTTCCAAGGCGCAATGTTTCCATGCGTGTTTTAAGTTTGGCAATAAACTTTTCCGTAATGCCTTCTTGCAACAACAAGCGTGATCCGCCGCAGCATACTTCGCCTTGATTAAACCAAATAGCATCTACTACGCCTTCCACGGCGCTGTCTAAATCGGCATCTTCAAACACAATAATGGGAGCTTTTCCGCCCCGCTCTATTGTAAGGCTTTTGCCCGTTCCGGCAGCGGCTTTGCGAATAATGCGTCCCACCTCGGTCGATCCGGTAAAGGCCAGTTTATCGATGCCGGGATGGGTGGTCACTGCCGCGCCAGTTGTGCCATCGCCGGTGATGATGTTCACAACGCCTTTGGGTAGACCCGCCTCTTGGCAAATTTCTGCAAAAAGTAAGGCGGTTAGACTGGTAAATTCTGCGGGTTTTAGCACCACGGTATTTCCAGCGGCTAAAGCAGGGGCGATTTTCCAGGCCATCATAAGCAGCGGGAAGTTCCAGGGAATCACTTGCCCTACCACGCCGCAGGCCTCATAATCAGGAAATTCACTTTCCAATAATTGCGCCCAGCCGGCATGATGATAAAAATGCCGCGCCACCAAAGGCACATCTGCATCGCGGGTTTCACGAAACGGCTTGCCATTGTCTAATACTTCAAGCACCGCAAATAAACGGGCATGTTTTTGCATCAAACGCGCAATGGCATATAAATACTTTGCGCGCTCATGGCCGCTGAGTGCTTGCCAGGGTTTTTGCGCGGCGCGGGCAGCTTTTACTGCTGCATTCACATCTTTCTCGCTGGCTTGGGCAATATCGCCTAATTTCTCATCTGTAGCGGGGTTCGTTGTGGCAAACCACGCATTGGACTCGGGGGTAACAAACTTACCATTTATAAACAGATTAAATGTACGTTTATGTTCATCCAGCCATGCCTGTGCGGCATCGGTATTTTCTAATGCAGGACCATACTCCATTGTTTCAAAAATTTCTGCCACGGTGGGTGCTTTCGTTGTCATTATATATTCTCCTTATGCCATGGGGTGGCGGAAATTGGCCGAATAGCGACCAGTGACAAAATGTTCGATCTGGCGTTCTATGTCGCCCAGCAATGATGAGGCGCCAAAACGGAACCATTCAGGCTCCAACCAATCGCGTCCTAATTCTTCTTTCATCAAAAACTGATAGTTCATTGCATCTTTTGCAGTTGAGATGCCGCCTGCAGGTTTATACCCTACCTGATGTCCGGTGGCGTCCATATATTCGCGGATCATGCGAACCATGGTCAGGCTGACAGGCAGGGTAGCATTGGTGGCTTCTTTGCCGGTGGAGGTCTTAATAAAATCGGATCCTGCCATCATGCTTATCATGCTGGCCTTTGCAACATTGCGCAGGGTTTTCAACTCTCCGGTAGCAAGAATTGTTTTCATGCGTGCGTCACCACATACTTCACGGAAGGCTTTTACTTCATCGTAAAGTGCCTGCCAGTTTTGTGTAAGCACATAGCTGCGGGTGATTACGATATCAATTTCTTTTGCACCAGCGGCAACGCTGGCTTCTACTTCCTGTATGCGCTGCTTGAAGGGCGACAGACCGGCGGGAAATCCGGTGGATACGGCGGCAACTGGAATATTAGTTCCGGCCAGTGCTTTTACGGCAGTGGGTACCATTTCGTGATACACGCACACAGCGCCGGTGGTGAGTTTGTGGCCGCCCATGCCCAACGCTTCCAGCAAATCCTGACGCACTGGCTGCGCGGCTTTAGCGCATAAACGCTGCACACGCCCTACTGTATCGTCGCCGCTTAGGGTGGTTAGGTCGATGCAGGAAATAGCTTTGAGCAGCCATGCGGCCTGCCATTGTTTTTTAACAGTGCGACGTTTGGTAAGGGTGGTGGCGCGACGTTCTACTGCGGTAAGATTTACCTGTAAATCCTCTACCCAATCTAAATGAAAATCCGTTCCTGGGTTGCGTGTTACCGTCTTTTTATCTATAGCGACAGGAAGCGTATGTATTTTTTGAGAATCGGTAGATTTTATTGTGTTTTGAGCCATGATTACCTCTTTTATATCAACGCAAAAACTGCGTTCGCGCACCATTTATGCCGGTGCTTCAATATCTAAAAACAGGCAGGTATTGTGAGGTTTTGGTAGGGTAAAGTCAAGTAATTGGCGCAGTGGAATTATTCCGGTTGCATTTTGGTTTCTGCTTGGCGCAGACCGCTGCAAATTCTTGGGGTGCTGATTTGAGATTCATTGGCGTTGCAATACGCCTGAGTGGCAAAATATGCAATAATAATAGCAATAACAGGGATAATCAAAGCCAGCGCATATGCGGGATATACAAAAATAGAGCGACTAGATTTTTTAGGACTCTGCATGGACTGATCTCACCTCAGTTTTATTATCATTGCAAATGATGCATTAAAAACATACACGGGCAATTTGCACCATGCAACCCTCGCTTGAGCGTAATTTTAACTTATTTTATCATTTTGGAGGGCATTTGCCAAATTTCTTACCAAAGCAATTGTATCTTCATGTCCACGGGTGTGCAAAGAGGCCACAATGGCAGAGCCAACCACTACAGCGTCGGAAAAACGTCCAATTTCGGCTGCT